>JBATYN010000376.1:0-2841 GCA_049674125.1 Pseudolabrys sp.
GTCTGGGTGTGTGCCGAATATTGGCGGGCGTCGTCGACGATGAGCTGCTGACCCTCACGCGAGTGCATCCAGCTCTGAAATAGGCGAGCGGCGTTCGGGTTGGGAGCGCCCTTGAAGACCGCACTCGGACCGCCGGCGAGCGGCGTGCCTTCTTCCGGATAAATTATGTCGACCGGTTGGCCTGCCTCCTTGTTGCGGATGACAAGATAGCCTGCACCATCCACCATGACCGCGCGTTCACCGAGTGCAATTCTCTTCGGTGTATCGGTCGCCGACTGAACCTGCATGACGTTCTGCGCCGCCAGTTTCACGAAATAGTCCCAACCCAGATCGCGCGCGGTCTCGAACGTCGCATTCATGATCGTCCCGCTATAGGCCGGATGAGCCTTGACTAGTTTGCCTTTCCATTTCGGATCGAGGAGATCCTTGAAACCCTTTGGTACGTCTTCCCTCTTCACCAGGCTTGTGTTGTAGGCGATCGGAGAGATCAAAATGCGCGTCGTTACATGCATCCCCTCGTCGTTGTAGTAGCGCTTGTCGTAATACTTCACGACCTCTTCCGGCAGGTACGGCGTGAGCCAGCCATTGCGTTTCCAGATGATGCAATGCGCCTGGTCGGAAGTGTTGACGACATCCACCGTATGAATGTTGGAGGAATATTCCTGATCGATGCGGGTAAATACGCGCTCCGCACCGGATCGCTCCACGCGAACTGCAATGCCGGGATACTTCGCCTCGAATGCTTTGCCGAGACGCTCTGCGAACTGCAAGTCCATTGCCGTGTAAAAAGTAATCTTGCCTTCTTTTTTCGCCGCCTCGATCAGGGCCGGCGTCACCGCACTCGGCGATGGTGTCGCGGCTGAAAGCGGTCGAGCAAAAACGGTCGTTGCGCCAAGAGCAACACCAGCTCTGAGCACGGCGCGGCGTGAGACATGCTTGTGGTTCATGCTGTTCCTCCAGGATACCGGCTGCTTCTGATGGGCAAGCCTGATGGCAAGTCTATACCTGTCGGACGGTCCGTGGGCAGCGGAGAATGCAAAAAAACCGGTGTGACACCAGGCATTTCCCGCTGCGGGCGGGCGTGTCCGCTTCGGGTCAGACGTCCGCGAAACGCTCCGTCGGTGGTGCGATTTCGGTGACCAGATCGCGCACGACCTTTTTGTTGGACAGCGGCGCCAGGGTCATTTCGCCAGGCTGCAGACGTGAAGTGCAAGCATAGACCGGCTTGCCGTCGCGCTCGATCATGCACTCCTTGCAGGCATTGGCATTGATACAGGAGAAACGAATTGCCAGCGTCGGATCGCGATTTATCCGGATCCAGCGCAGCGCGTCGAGCACTGACTGGCCTGGTTCAAACGGCACAACATGAGTTTCCCAGCGGCCCGCGTCCGCGCGATGTCCGCGCCAAACCGTGAGCGTAGCGAATTCGGTCATGATGCGGCCATGCGGTCCTGCACAGGTGCCCCGGACAACATTATGTGCCCGTCGCGTAGCCTGACAAATTGATTGAACGCCCAATCCCGAGACACGTCAGGAAAATCTTCGCGTTGCTGGGCGCCGCGGGACTCGGTGCGCGCAATCGCGGCCTCGGCGACCACGCGTGCAACCAACAGCATGTTGCGCAGGTCAAGCCAGTCGATCCGTCGCATGTCGAAGCCCTCGCCGTCGCCAGGCGGAAAATCGCCGAGATCGCGGGCCAGCCGGTCAATCTGGTTCAGCGCGTGTCTGAGTTTGGTTTCGCTGCGCAGTGCACCAACATTGTCCTGCATCGTACCCTGAAGGGTTTGCACCATTTCGGCAGTGTTGAGGTCGCGCCCCGGTACATTGGCGGTCAAAAGATCGAGCACCGCGCGAGCGTTGTCGGGGTGATCGGGAAGCGCACTCATTTGCTTCGCATAGTCGGCAGCACTATGGCCAGCCCGCCGACCAAATACCAAGGCCTCGGTGATGGCATTGCCCGACAGACGATTGGCGCCATTGGCGCCGCCAATCGCTTCGCCAGCGGCAAATAGCCCGGGCACATTCGTCTGCATCTGCGCGTCTGCAGCGATGCCGCCCATGTGATAATGCGCGATTGGCGCGACCTCGATCGGCATTTTGGTGAGATCTATCCCATTCGCGGCGAGCCGGTCGACGACCGGACCAAAAGCATCGCGTAAAACAGCCATCGAGCAATGCTGAAAGCTCAAATAGACGCCGCCATGCGGTGAGCCGCGGCCGGCCTCGACCTCTTTAAGAATCGCGTAACTGCCGACGTCGCGTGTGATGACGTATTTGCCGTCCTCGGCGATCCCGTAATGATGAGTGAATTCCTCACCGAGATTGTTGAGCAGCCGCCCGCCGAGCTTGTAACGAAACGGGTCCCACATAATCGGGTCCATGCCAACAAGACGTGGCGCGAGATGGCCGATGGGAAAGAACTGCACGAATTCCATATCCACCAGCGAGGCCCCAGCGCGCATCGCCAGGGCGTAGCCATCGCCCCCCATATTTGCTGATGCGCTGTTACGCCGATAAAGCCGCGTGAGGCCCCCGGTCGCCAGAATGGTCGCCTTGGCCGATAAAAGCACCGGCGCACCGGATCCGAGGTGCAGCGCAACGGCTCCGACGATATCCCCGTCGTTGCGCAAAAGGTCGACGATGCATAGATCCCCGGCCTTGCGGATGCCGTAGGTCTTGTTCACCACAGTTCGCAGCGTTTTCGACACCGCGGGCCCGGTATTGAGAAAGTCCACATAGACGCAGCGCGGACGATCGTGACCGGGAGCCATGACTTGCGTGATGCGTCCATCTTTGCGCGCCCAGCCAATACCCCAATCGTCCAACGTGCGAATGCACTCG
>JBATYN010000377.1:0-8084 GCA_049674125.1 Pseudolabrys sp.
GAGCACCGCCTTGGAGCCTGTTTGGCAGCGCAATTCTCGTTTCCGCCACAAAATCCGAGGCTAATAACGTTAACCGCCATGCCTCATCGCCGATCAAGCATTGCCCCCGCCAAATCGCGTCCGCAAAAGCGGAGCTTTCGCAAACGCTACGATGAGCTTGAGGTTCGTCGCGCCGAACTATCCGCACGGTTACATTTGCTTGGTGAAGCCGCGCAGCGCCATCCGGGCTACAAGCGCGCGTTCCGGCTGCTCAATAACATCTATCGCAAAGAGAGGCTGGCGCAACGCCTCGCCGTGCTGCAGGCGGCCGCCTGGCTGATCGACGTATTGGAAAGGCTCGTCAGCACCATGTGACCGGGGTGCTACTTCCGGCTCGGCGGCGCTCCAATCGCTTTTGATTTCACTTGCAAAATCTGCGTTTTACAAAAGTCTATTACGACTTTAGGCCTACGACCTCAGATGCACAGACGTGCTGGGATACGCGGCGTATTTCTCAATTGGGGCAGTCTGACGCGATTGTGTGGGAGGCTGTCCCTAATAAGAAATCAAAATAAACGAGGAAACGGGGACAACGCCCATGACAGCAATGACTGCGAACACATACCGCGAAGGCGGGATGACGTCCGAGGAGCGGATGGTCATCTTCGCTTCGTCGCTCGGTACAGTTTTCGAGTGGTACGATTTTTACATTTACGGCACGCTGGCGCCCATTCTGGCGGCGACGTTCTTCTCTGGCGTCAATCCGACGGCGGCATTTATCTTTACGCTGCTTGCCTTCGCCGCCGGTTTCGCGGTGCGCCCGTTCGGTGCGCTGTTCTTCGGCCGGCTCGGTGATCTCATCGGCCGCAAATATACCTTCCTCATCACCATGTCGCTGATGGGCGTTGGGACTTTCTTTATCGGATTGCTGCCGTCCTACGCCTCTGCCGGCATTATCGCCCCAGTTATCTTGATTGGCCTACGTTTGGTTCAAGGCCTTGCGCTCGGCGGTGAATACGGTGGCGCAGCGATTTACGTCGCAGAGCACGCACCAAAAAACAAACGTGGTCTCTACACCTCCTGGATTCAGACCACAGCGACGCTCGGTCTGTTCATGGCGCTGTTACTCGTGCTTGGCATTCGTACCAGCCAGGGCGAACCGACGTTCGTCGCCTGGGGATGGCGCATTCCATTCCTGCTCTCGGCAGTCCTGCTTGCGGTATCGATCTGGATCCGGCTGAGGCTGAATGAGTCGCCGGTCTTCCAGAAGATGAAAGCGGAGGGTAAGGGCTCCAAGCGCCCGCTCTCGGAAGCTTTCGGCAAATGGGAAAACCTCAAGATTGCGATCCTTGCGCTGTTCGGCGCCACCGCCGGCGAAGCCGTCGTCTGGTACGGCGGTCAGTTCTATGCGTTGTTCTTCCTGACCTTGACGCTCAAGGTCCCTGCGGTCACCGGACAGATTCTGATCGCGACCGCGCTTCTGCTCGGCACGCCGTTCTTCATCGTGTTCGGGTGGCTGTCAGACAAGATCGGCCGCAAGCCGATCATTCTTGCGGGCTACGCTCTCGCGGTGGTGACCTATTTCCCGATCTTCCAGGGCCTGACACATTTCGCCAACCCGAAACTGGAAGCAGCACTCGCGGCTGCACCAGTGACCGTTATCGCCGATCCGGCCGAATGCTCGTTCCAGTTCAATCCGGTCGGTGTCGCGAAATTCACCACATCGTGCGACATCGCCAAGTCGGCGCTGGTTTCCCGATCGGTGAATTACAAGAACGAGGCGGCACCTGCGGGAACGAAGGCGAGCGTGAAGGTCGGCGATCAAGTCATCCCGACCACCACGACGGACTTCCTCAAGCAACTCACTGAGGCAATCACCAAGCATGGCTATCCGCCCAGTGCGAACCCGGCCGACATCAACTACCCCATGACGATCCTCCTGCTGACCATCCTGGTGATCTACGTCACCATGGTGTACGCGCCGATCGCCGCTTGGCTGGTGGAACTGTTTCCGACCCGGATCCGCTATAGCGGACTGTCATTGCCGTATCACATTGGCAACGGCTGGTTCGGCGGCTTCCTGCCGGCCACCGTTTTCGCCATCGTCGCGGCGACGGGTAACATTTACTCAGGTCTTTGGTATCCGATTGTGATCGCGGCGATGAGCTTCGTCGTCGGCCTGATCTTCCTGCCCGAGACCAAGGATCGGGATATCACTGCAATGTAGTCCCATTGGGAGGGCGGACGCGCACAGCCGCCCTCCTCCTACTTTCTGGCCCCGCACCACTGGTGCGGGGCTTTTTTATGCAAGAACGGCACCGCGCAAGCCCTCGACGGCTTGTAGCCAATCGGCGACGCTGATAGCTCTCTGCCTAAGCCGGGTTAGCTCAGCGGTAGAGCAGCGGTTTTGTAAACCGTTGGTCGGGGGTTCAATTCCCTCACCCGGCACCGGACCTAGCCGGCTGTTTGCGCAAAATTATCCAGAAAGTCGCGCCCCCCCGTCCTGAGGACCTTGTTCGCCGCTTGCGGACTGTGGCACACTGGATCGTTGGTAATACTTCGGAGATCTAGCATGCCACAGGGCACCGTAAAGTGGTTCAATCCGACGAAGGGCTATGGCTTCATCCAGCCCCAAGAAGGTGGGAAGGATGTGTTCGTGCATATTTCGGCGGTCGAGCGCGCCGGACTGAGCACTCTGAACGAAGGGCAGACCGTTCAGTTTGAACTCGTCGAGAATCGCGGAAAGACTTCCGCCGAGAACCTCAAGGTTAAGTGACCTCGACGCCCGAGGCTACTTTCGACCGTTCTGTCTGAATCTGGCGCCGCCGAGCTGATTGAGCCCGGTGGTTAGCGCATGCTTGTGCTTCGTAACATGCCTGTGCCTCGTAAAATGAGCACGGCCTGCTAGCGCGTGAGTTTCTCCAGCTCGGGGAACGGCGCAATAGTGACATCCTTGCAAAGCTCGCGAACTTCCTTCGGCGCATCGAGGAAACGATCGAGCTTGCCTGAGACGTAGGTCGCCGCGCCGTCTTTCGCCCCCTGATATTTTCCGTCGGTATTGCGCGCGTTGTAGCGCACGCACGCGACGTAGCGGTCCCCGGGCCCGATATATTTCAGCTGCGGCTGCGATACGCCTGCGTCGCGAATATGCGACGGATCGTTGAGATAGGTGTGAAGGAACGCCAGCAGGTCTTGCCGGTATCTTTCGGGGAAAACGTTCTGCGCGTCCCAATTTGCCTTCAATTCGGAGGAGCTAGGCCCAATCTCCGTCGCGCAGCCACCAAGCGACGCTGTCGCAAGAGCGACCACCAAAAGCGCGCGCTGTCCCATCCGCGCATTCCGCATTCGCTATATCCCCTGCCCAGGCTCAATCATAGCGATTGGTGGCGGATCGGCCAGAGAGGTCGGTGCGCTATCTGCCGAAGAAATATATGCTGGCGCCCATAACAACGACTGACGGGGAGAACGCCATGTCGCTCACACGCCGCACGCTCATGCTTGCCGGCATCGCCGCACCGTTGGCCGCGCCGCATGTAGCGCGAGCTCAATCATGGCCGGCCGGGCCGATCCATATCGTCGTCGCCTACCCGCCGGGTGGTTCGACGGACGCCATCATGCGCTTGGTCCAGCCGGGGCTTCAACAACGCCTCGGCGCCACCATTGTCATCGAGAACCGGTCGGGCGCGTCCGGTAGCGTTGGTACGGCCTCGGTGGTGAAATCTCCGCCAGACGGCAACACCTGGCTGGCCGTGTTCGACAACCACGCCGCTAATCCGTTCGTGCTGCCGAGCCTTTCCTACGACACTGAAAGAGATCTCGATCCAGTGCTGTTGATCGGCACCGCGCCTTACTTGATCAGCACGGCGAAGGCCAAGCCCTACCACACGCTCGCTGATGTCATCGGCGCGGCAAGGGAAAACCCCGGCAAGGTCAGTTACGCATCGGTCGGAAGCGGCAGCGTTGGGCACCTTGCGATGGCGCTGCTGTCGCAGCGCGCCGACGTTAAACTGACACACGTGCCCTATCGCGGCGGTGGTCCGGCGATGAATGATGCGGTCGCCGGCCATGTCGATCTTCTGGTCGGGAGCACCGCGCTATCGATGCCACAGGTCGACGCTGGGACAATTCGCGCGATCGTGCAGACCGGAAAAGAGCGCAATCAGTTCATCGACCAAGTGCCGACTGTGGCCGAGAGCGACTTCCCCGGATTCGAAGCCTACGCCTGGTGGGGCATCTTTGCGCCGGCTGGCACACCAA
Source organism: Pseudolabrys sp. (assembly GCA_049674125.1). Lineage (GTDB taxonomy): Bacteria > Pseudomonadota > Alphaproteobacteria > Rhizobiales > Xanthobacteraceae > Pseudolabrys. The sequence goes on from JBATYN010000377.1 coordinate 4,237, forward strand.
AGCCGATTATCGAGCGCTTCGGTAATGAGATGGCTGCCACGTTGCGGGAGGAACGCATCGCCAAGCAGTTGGTCGAAACCCAGCAGGTCTCGTTGACCCTCGGCGGACCCGAGGTCGAGCGCACTTTCGTCGGCAATCAGATGCGGACATGGGGCAAGGTGGTGAAGGACAACAACATCAAGGCTGACCAGAACTGACGTGCACGAATAAAATCCCGAGCGCGGTGTTCCTGATTGAGATGCCCGCCCAAAAACCGCCTTGTCCGCCTGAGAGACGGGAGATCATGCGCCAAATTTCCCGCCGCACATTTTTGACTGAAACCGCACTTGCGGCTGGCGCGGCGGCGTTGCCGCTACCAGTCGCCGCGGCGGATCCGGCGCCAAATATTCAAGGCCCCGGAGTCTATCGGCACAATCTCGGCGGCTATCAGGTCACTGCACTATTTGACGGCGTCTGGTATTTGCCGATTGACGACAAATTCGTGCGTAATGCGAGCGGCCCGGAGGTGAATCAGGCGCTCGCCGCAGCATTCCTTCCGCCAAGCATCCTGCCAATATCATTCACCGCGCTGATGGTGAACACCGGCACAAAACTCGTGCTCATCGACACAGGCACTGCCGGCCAGATCACCGACACCGCCGGCAGCATGGTCGACAACATCAGGGTCGCGGGCGTCGACCCGAAGGCTATTGACACAATTCTGATTTCACACTTTCACCCCGATCATATCGATGGCCTCAAGACGAAAGACGGCGCAAAGGTTTTTCCGAACGCCGAGATTTTGGTTCCTGAGCCGGAATGGGCCTTCTGGATGGACGACGCCAAAATGGGACCGGCGGAGGGTGCGGTGAAACGCTATTTCCTCAATGCGCGCCGTATCTTTAGCGACATTGCCAAGGAAGTTCGGCGGTTCACCCCGGGTGACGAAGTTGCGCCCGGGATTGTTTCGGTACCCGCGTACGGCCACACCCCCGGCCACACAGCTTTTGCAATCCATTCCGGCACCGAATCGATGCTGGCGATGAGCGATACGGTGCGTAACCCTTATCTTTTTGCGCGGCATCCCGATTGGCAGCCGACCTTTGATATGGACGGCCCGCAAGCAGTGCAGGCACGCCGCCAGATGCTCGATCGGGTCGTGGCTGACCGGATGCTGGTCGAAGCGTATCACTTCCCCTTCCCCGCCTGCGGACACATGGCCAAGACGGCGGACGGCTATGAACTCGTGCCAGTCGAGTGGCAGCCGTTGACGACCAAATGATCGTTCTCAAGCGAGGCGCGGCCGGCGCGCGTTGCGCCAGCCGCTTAAGTACTCACATCAACTAAAACGTCGCCCCCGCTCGAATCGCAAATGTGCGGCCCGGCTGCGGGTAAGCCGCGAAGAAGCCCTGGGTGGACGCACTTGCGATCGCGTAGTCGTAATAGTTGGCGTTCAAGAGATTTTGAACCGCGAACGACCAAAAGAAACGATCATACTGACCACCGATCTTTGCATCGATTGTCGCAACCGCCGGGATGAGTGGCTGGACATTGGCTTGGTCGTTGTCCATCCGGCGCTCGCCCAATAATCGGGCGGTCACATCGAGCACGAGCATATTTTTCCAGATATTCCAGGTTGCGCCCGCATAGCCTGCCCAAGGCGATACGAGCGGGATCTGGTTGCCGGCAAAAGGTCCTTCTCGGAACGTTGCCCGCGTGTAGGCGAACCCGCCGCGCAAACGAACGTCATCAGTGACCTGATAACTCGCGCTATTTTCCCAGCCGAGACGCTGCGTCGGATCAAGATTCACGTCGACAAATAGTGCGGGGATAAAATGAATCTCATTGTTGAGCTCCATGATGTAGGCGGTCGACTGGAAATTGAAGCGCCCCCACGTCACGCGCACTCCATTTTCGGCGTCGAAAGACGTCTGAGTTTTCAGATCCAGGTTTGCCGGCGCAACAAACCCAAACGGATTGCCCGCTCCGACGCGCTCATCTGCATTGGGCAGACGGAAAGCGCGCGCGACACGGCCAAACAAAGCAAACGCGGGACTAATGCGATAATCGTAACCGATGTGCGCGGCATATTGCCATTCGCGCATATCAACCGGCGGCGCCTGCGGATTGGTGGCGTAAAATCCGGCATTTGGATCGACCGCCGCGTTATAGGCATCGTCGCCCTTCACCAAATTTTTCTGCAGGCGGCCACCGAGCGAAACGTCCAGCGCCGGCGTTACCGATGTCGTGTTCATCGCGTAAATAGCGGCCGTCGTTTGCTGGATACTGTAGCGATGAATGTCAGGGAGGCCCGGAGCTTGTGGCCGGTCGGAATCATATTGGGTATTGTAGACATCGATGCCGGTCAGCAGATGGTTCGGAACGCCAAACAATTGATGCTGCGCGTCAAGCCGCGGCGTGACCGACGAGGTCGTCATGATTGTGTTGACGTAATTGGCGGGAACGGCGGTAGACGGATCAAACGAAAAGGTCGGACTGTTGAAGTAGTTGTAAAACTGGCTTTGCTGATTTTTTCGCCGCACACCGCCATCGACAATGAGGTCGAGGCCGGGCCCGAACGTGTGGGTAACGCCGGTCGTAACGCTAAAGTCCTGTTTGTGGGCCCAATCGAGCGGCGTGACCGAGGCGCGTGGCGTATCTAGCGTGATCGGGTAGACCAACGGCAAATTCTGAAGAGCACCCGGTAGATTTTGACGCTGTCCATCTGCCGTTATATTGAGATAAGCGCTCCAATCGAGCGTCCTGTAGCTCAAATTGCCGACACCGTTTTGCTGCCGCAATTCGCTATTCTGGCGATAGCCGGACGATGTCACGATGTTGCCGAACACCGCTGTAGACCAGGGGCCGGACGAAGCTCCGGCGGATACGCGGCCTTCCTCAAAACCGTAGGAGCCGACCGCGCCTTCGACTCGGCCCGCAAACGGCGCTTGCGACGCGGTCTTCGTGATGATGTTGATGACACCGCCAATTGCGCCATCACCGTAGAGCACCGTACCGCTCATGCCTCGGGTAATTTCGATGCGTTCGATGCTGTTGAGAGGGATCAGGGAAAAGTCGAAGCCCTGAAGGTCGAAATCCTGATAGCGTCTGCCGTTCACCAAAATAAGAACGTTTGACTGTGCGAATGCGCCAAAGCCGCGCAAGTCAACTGTGTCTCCGACGCCAGTCGGTCCACCAAACAGGTGGGTCACCTGAACACCGACCTGCTGCCCTAAAATATCCGGCAAGGATTGCACCGGCGAGCGCTCAATGTCCTGCGCCGTAATCACGCTCGTCGATGCACCGACAATCCCGGTGCTGCCGATCCTGCTCGAGGTGACATTGATCGGCGGCAGGACCAGCGCGTTGTTCTGCGCTGCTGCGCTTTGCGTATACAAAATCACAAGTGCCAGTACGGCACCCGCACTGCGAAATCCAAATCCCATGGCACAACGCTCCTTCGTTTGCGCCCGCACTCAGCGGGCGCATCGGGTGAACACCAAGCCCGACGCGAAGGACGCAGCGAGATACGCACGCAAGGGTGCGCGGGTCTCACGTGCGGAATGTCGTGGGAGATATCCCTCTCACGGCCTTCGCACCGGCATTGCCGTCACCGCTGCGAAAGACCGCTCCGTATGGACTCCCCGTCCACCGGTTGGGTGACTGTGCTGGCAGGTCTCCTGGCTCGCGGGTCGTTGCCTCATGGTCCAGCCTTCCCAGTTTCCCAGTGGCCGTATTGGACTTGAGGCTCGCCGCTCACAGTTGCGGGGGCAGCCACGGATTCCTTCGAATTCGAATGTTTGAATTCGTAGTGTCCGTGTTCCCTCTTTCCTCCCCGGAAGCGCCGGGGAACCAGCACGGTAAAATGT
>JBATYN010000378.1:0-2714 GCA_049674125.1 Pseudolabrys sp.
AGCGGACACTCATTTGCGATAGCAGTGGAGCTTACGTGTGGTAGATTTTCCAAGGCGAGGGGTTGGTGCGAGTTTCGTCTCAGAATCAAGTGCGATATCAACTACATCCGTGTTCGCAGTTTTATTCTGACTGGCGCGCCACTTTCTCAGACTGTCTGGCGCATCACCGTCGTTATTGCTTCGAGAACGCGCATCGCCTCGGCGCTGCCGTCTGCTTCGCCTTTCTCAAAATCTTGTTCGGCCCGCCCCATGCTATTGGTGACATGGGCAAGACACAGCACCGATAAGCCTTTCGTTCGCGCGAAAGTATAGAGCGCTGCCGCTTCCATCTCGACCGCCATCACGCCCTTGGCCTGCGCCGATTCGATTGCTTCGGCGGTTTCCCGAAACGGTGCGTCGGTCGTCCAGCTTGGTCCGATCAATGCATGAATGCCGCGAGCTGCGAGCGCATCTTGCGCGAGTTTGACCAAATGCGGATCCGCTTCTGCAAACTCAGAGGCGGCGGCATAGTGGTAGCTGCATCCTTCGTCGCGAAGGGCACGATCAATGATGACAAAGTAGGGCGGCGGCTTGTTAGCTGTAATCTGGCCCGCCGATGTCACGCTCAGAAGGAGATGGCAGCCGCAAGCAAATAACTGTTCCGCAATCAAGACCGCGAAAGGCGCCCCGACGGCGCAGCCGACAATTCCGGCCTTTTCGGTCCCAAGCACGAACGTATCTAGTTCGCTGTGATAGCAGGGCCAAGCTTCGAATTTTTGCGCTCTCCCTTCCTTTCTCAGTCTGCGGACAATATCGCCATCCGGGTCGAGGACGCAGACGCGGGGTACGGTCGATACAGAAAGCTTTTTTTGCCGCCGGGCCTCGCGTATCAGGGCGGTCGGCACGAAGACCGAAGCGGAAGCCGGAAACTTGTTTTCCAGAATTGGGGGTTTGGCCATCACACCTTTCGCTCGAATATCGCGCCGTAGTGATAAGGCGGAATTTCCGTCACCTCGTTCAGCATCAGACCTGACGGCTCGACAGCAGTTTTTACAACACCCGGTTCAATTCTCAGTTCACTCTTCGGGCCGCGCGGCTCTCCCAGGATGGTGGTTTCCTCGCGGGGGCGTGCGTGCCAATTGACGATGGCAAAACGGCCTCGGGGCTTTAATGCGCTGGCAACCGAGCGGGCCAATCGAGTTCGCTCAGGAACGCCATGAAACGCATTTGCCATGAACACGAAATCGAACCGGTGCGGCCAAAGCCGTTGGATATCGTAAGCATCGCCTGCCACATAACTGCAATTCGTCATGCCGCTTTCCGTGAGGCGATGCCGCGCCACGTCCAACAGAGTTGGGTCAATATCGATTGCAACAACATGGCGCGCTACTTTTGCAATTTGCAACGTAAACCAGCCGTCACCGGAACAAAGATCGATTACATCCATGCCTGGCTTGATACCGACTTTTGTAAGCACGCCGGCAGGGTCGGGCCAAAGCACTTCCCACCAGCCCGCCGTGGGCATTTCCGTTCCTTCAAAAAATCCAGCCGGATTGTCCGTCATTGCAAATGAAACTATACACACAGACCCGCATCAGCGGTCGATTGTGATTTCGTCCGTCCGCGCGCGTGAGACGCAAATCATGATCGTGTCCTTGCGCTCGTGTTCGGCCAGCACCAGGTCGCGATGGTCAGCTTCGCCCGCCAGCATTTTCGTGCGGCACGTGCCACACGTGCCCGTTTCACACGAGCTTGGGACGTCGAGCCCGTGGTCCCGCAAGACTTCAAGGATGGTCTTGTCTGTCGGCACCTCGAGCACTACACCCGAGCGCGCAAGCTTGACCTTGAATGGCTTGTCGTCGGCTTTGTGGGTCTCTGCCTCACTGAATGCTTCGAAATGCACGGCAGTGGGTGACCAGTGATCGGTCATCGCACGCACTGCCTCCATCAACGGGCGTGGCCCGCAGCAATAGAGATGTTCGCGATTTTTTCGTTCCGCTAGAATTGGACGCAGATCGAGCGAACGCGACACATCGCCCTGGTCGTAGTGGATGATCACGCAGTCTTTAAATTCCGGTGCACCCAGCTCATCGCGGAATGCGGTCGTTTCAGGCGAGCGTGAGCAATAGAACAGGCGGAAGCGCTTTCCCTGCACCATGACCTCGCGGATCATCGCCATGAATGGCGTCACGCCAATGCCGCCTGCGATGAATAAAAAATCTTGTGCACGTGGCGGCAGCCCGAAATCGTTCACCGGCGCGATTACGTCCAGCTCGTCGCCGGCTTTCGTGTCATCGATGAGACTGCACGAGCCGCCGCGGCCATTGCTCTCTCGCTTGACCGCGACTTGGTAGCGGTCGCGCTCGGCCGGATCGTTGCACAGTGAATATTTGCGCAGCAGCCCGTTTGGCACACGAATCCCGATATGTGCGCCGGCTGAAAATTCCGGCAAGGAGCGTCCGTCTGGATCGCGAAATTCCAGAAGATGAATGCCGTCGGCGATTTTATCGTTGCGTGTCACGCGCAACGGCATTGTCGGCGGCGGGTTAATGGTGGTCATTGTGTCTCCGAAGTGCAGGCAAGGCCCAACAATCTTACTCGGTCGTGGCGATGAAGCCGACGACCTTATCTTCCTGCAGCTTCTTCACGATGCGGGCGAGCTCACCCTTTGGAATTCCTGTCACCGCGACGCGAACCTTGTAGAGCCCCCCGGCCATCGGACCGGCTGCAATCGA
>JBATYN010000379.1:0-5867 GCA_049674125.1 Pseudolabrys sp.
GGCCGGGACCTGGGACGATTTCGCCGCGTACCGGCAATCGGCCCGCGCGCGTCACCAGGTAGCCACCGATGGTGTCAACTTCCTCGGCGGCATCCCCGACGTCGAAATCGTTGCCGACTGTCCCGACCACGTCCTCGATCTTGGCGCGCGCGTCGGCAACAAACGAGCCATCAGGCTGTTGCGCCACTGCCGGCAATTCGTCTTCGTCGTGTTCATCGGCAATCTCGCCTACGATTTGTTCGACGATGTCTTCGATCGACGCCAAGCCGTCGGTGCCGCCATATTCATCGACTACCAACGACAGATGGATGCGTGTCGCCTGCATCCGCGCCAGCAGGTCGATCACGCGCATCGATGGAGGCACGAACAGGATTTCGCGAACGATCTTGGTGCCCGACAATGGCATAGCGAGATTGACGGCTTTGAGATCAAGGCCTGCCGGCAACGGCTTTTTACGTTTGGCGTTTTTCTCTGGATCGACGGCCGCGCGTGCAGTCATGAAGGCGATTAGGTCGCGGATGTGCACCATGCCCACAGGATCGTCGAGCGTGTCATTGTAGACCACGAGTCGGGAGTGACCGGCGCCTTCAAACACGCGCACAAGTTCGCCGAGCTTGATGTCCTGCTGCACGGCGATGATATCCGCGCGTGGAACCATGACATCGCCAACCCGGCGCTCGCGCAGGCCGAGGATATTTTTGAGCATCCGGCCCTCTTCCGGCGAAAAGCCGGATTCTCCGGGACTCATGGCGTCGAGGATGTCCTTAAGATCGGCGCGATTGGTCGTCGGCTTCCATCCGAACAGCGCGCGCAGAGCGCGCATAAACCATTTCTCGCCGCCTTCTTGCGACGGCGGCAAAGGTACCGGCAGATTGCGCGGCTCAAATGGCGCGCCGGTCGGGCTCGAACTGGATGGGTCGCTGTCAGGCATGGCTGTCAGGCGTCGCCAAGATCGCGCGAAAGGTAAGGGTCGGGAATGTTCAAGCGCGCCATGATCTTGCTTTCGAGCGTTTCCATTTCATCGGCTTGCGCATCGGTTTGGTGATCGTAGCCGATGAGATGCAGAAAACCATGCACCGCGAGATGGGCAAGGTGATGAAGGAAGATGCGGTTTTCAGCGTCACACTCCCTTTCAAGCGTTTCGTAGGCAATGATGATATCGCCGAACAGCGGGACATTATTGCCAGCCTTTTGACCTGACGCCGGGAATGACAACACATTGGTGGGCTTGTCGATGCCGCGCCAATCGCGATTGAGCTTGGCGATCTCCGAATCGTCCATGAGCACGATACTGACTTCGCCGGCCCCTGTTGAGAGTGTGGACGCCGCTGCCACTATTGCTTCGCGCACGGTTTGGCCTGCCAAAGGCTGCGCTTTCCAAAGCGGAGATTGCATCTGGATATCGATTTGCGGCGCCGTGCGGTGCTCTCGCGCCGGCTTCATCCTTTGCCCTCGCGCGTGGGCATTTTGCGGTCGTAGGCCTCCACAATCCGACCAACCAATTCGTGACGGATCACGTCTTCATGAGTGAAAAAGACATGCCCGATTCCTTCGATGCCATCGAGCAATTTGACCGCTTCAGCCAATCCGGACGTCTGGCCTTGCGGCAAGTCAACCTGGCTGGGATCGCCGGTGACGATCATGCGGCTGTTCTCGCCGAGGCGCGTGAGGAACATCTTCATCTGCATCGAGGTGGTGTTTTGCGCTTCGTCCAGGATCACCGCGGCATTCGACAACGTACGTCCTCGCATGAAGGCGAGCGGTGCGATCTCGATTTCGCCGGCCTGTAATGCGCGCTCGACAATCCGCGCGTCCATCAGATCATAAAGAGCATCGTAGATAGGCCGGAGGTAGGGATCGACTTTTTCGCGCATGTCGCCGGGAAGAAAACCGAGACGTTCGCCGGCTTCCACCGCCGGCCGCGAGAGGATGATGCGGTCGACTTCTTTTCTCTCGAACATTTGGACCGCCTGTGCGACTGCGAGCCAGGTTTTGCCTGTGCCCGCAGGCCCGGCGCCGAACACGAGAGCGTGACGTTTAAGAGCACGAATGTAAGCGTCCTGCGCGGCGGTGCGTGCGCGCACGGGTCGCTTGCGCAGATTGATTTCCTCGAAAGCGGGACGGGGCGAGGCGGGGTCATAATCGAATAACGAGCCCTGAGCGATCGCCTGCCGGATCGCGCCTTCGACGTCACCCTGACTTAGATCGCGTCCGAGCTTGAGTTGCTCGTATAGTCCTTCCAGAACACGGCGCGCTTGCTCACAAGCACCACGCGAACCCTCGATGGTCACGTGATTGCCGCGTTGTTCCGCGACAACGCCGAGGCGCCGCTCAATCAACGCAAGGTTCTGGCCGTACTGGCCGAACAGGACTGAGGCGAGCTTATTGTCCTCGAACGCGAGGACAGTCTGCGTGGTGGCCGTCTCTTCGGAGGCGGCGGCGGGCGGAATCACTGGATCCGTCGTACGCAAGGGTTATTCAAGCTCCTGCTGGTGCATGCGCCGGCGCGCCGGGTTCGTCTGCGAGCGCGCCGAACAGACTGTTTGTGCCGACATTGGTGATCGTCACGCGCCGAATCGAACCGATGACTTCGGAAGCGGCCATGATCTGGACTGCCTGCAAATATGGGGTGCGGCCGACGAGTTGTCCGGGCAGCCGGCCCGGCTTTTCGACCAAGACGTCGACGGTACGGCCGGCAAAGCCGGCGTTGAAATTGCGCTGTTGGCGCGTGATCAGGGCTTGCAGCCGCTGCAGGCGTTCGGACTTTTCTTCGTGGGGCACCTGGTTTTCCATGTCAGCGGCCGGCGTGCCGGGGCGCGACGAATAGCTGAAGGTATAGGCGCCCGCGAAGCTGATCTCCTCGACGAGCGCTAGTGTCTTGCGGAAATCGCCTTCGGTCTCGCCGGGAAAACCCACGATGAAATCGGACGTGAACGCGAGGTCGGCGCGGCTTACACGCAGGCGCGCAATCGTGTCGACGTAGTCTCGGCGTGTATGCTTGCGGTTCATCGCTTCCAGAATGCGATCGGACCCGGACTGCACGGGCAGATGTACGTAAGGCATCAGCGCCGGCAGATCGGCATGTGCCGCTATCAAGTCCTCATTCATGTCGCACGGATGACTGGTGGTGTAGCGCAGACGCAATATCCCGCGCACCTGCGCAAGGCGCCGCAGCAATTTTCCGAGCGTTGACGGCGAGCCGTCGGGGTGCATCCCATGATAGGCATTCACGTTCTGGCCGATCAGTGTCAGCTCGCGCACGCCGGCGTCGGCGAGTCGCTCGACCTCGGCGACAATCTTTTCAACGGATCGCGAGACTTCAGCGCCACGCGTATAGGGCACGACACAGAAAGTACAAAACTTGTCGCAGCCTTCCTGCACCGTGACGAAGGCGGAAATGCCACGCTTCGCAATGGCGTCTCGTTTGGGCGCCGCCAGAACATCGAACTTGTCCTCGGCCGGAAACTCCGTGTCGACGACTTTCTCTCCGCGTTGCGCGCGGGCGATCATCTCCGGCAGGCGGTGATAATTCTGCGAGCCGACCACCATGTCGACAACGCCGGCGCGGCGAATGATCTCTCTGCCTTCCGCCTGTGCGACACAGCCGGCAACCGCGAGCAACATGCGGCGGCCATCGCGCGCCGCCGCTTCCTTTAGCTCGCGGATTCGGCCGATCTCGGAATAGACCTTGTCGGCAGCTTTTTCGCGAATGTTGCACGTATTCAGGATGACGAGATCGGCGTCTTCAGGACTTGCCGTCTCGCTGAACCCCGCGGGCACCAGGGTGTCCGCCATACGATGAGAATCGTAGACGTTCATCTGGCAGCCGAAGGATTTGACGTGAACTTTGCTGGGTCTGCTCATGCCGTTCCGGGACGAACCAGGCACCAATCTAGCCTGTCACAGCGGGACTTGTCGCGCTGATCCATATAGTTGAATTTGTTGCAATTTTAAGACGGATCACTCGGCAACCTCGCCGGCAAGCTGGCGGCCCCGCAGCGTTCCTGCACTCAGGCGGCGCACAGCACCTTCCAGCTGCCGGGTCATTGCTTTGCGGTCCGCGATCTGGTTGGCGGGTATCGGATCGCCATAGGTCACCACCGCATCGACCGCGCCGCGGTCCATGAGCGCCTTGATATGGGGCATGAAATCGAGGTCGCCATACCATGCGACAATCGGACGATGCTGACGGCCCATTGGAATGCCATTGATGCGGGTGTAACTGATCGACATCGGTTGGATCAGCACTTGCGATGCATCGCCACCGGCAGCCGCCGCTTCCTCTACAGCCCCCAACAGTGCAGAGCGGAACGGCAGCACCCGATTGCCGTCGCTCGACGTGCCTTCCGCGAATAGAACGACTGACGTACCGCCCGCCAACCGCTTCACGATTTCCCCAACCGCGTGGACCGATTGATGGCGGCGCGTGCGGTCGACAAACACAGTTCCCTGCAGCCGTGCGGTCACGCCGACGAGTGGCCATTTCTCGACTTCACTTTTGGACACAAAAGCAATCGGCACGACCGAACCGATCACCAGAATGTCGGCCCACGACACATGATTGGAAACGAACAGCACCGCGCGATCATGAGCCGGCGCGCCAACGACGCGCACGCGGATGCCGAGAATGCCGCACAAGACACGATAGTAGTGGGTCGCGATAAAGCCCCCGCCCGGCAAGTTCACCTTGGCGAGCAACCACTGGATCGAGATCAACAACGGCGTAATGGTAAAAAAAATTGCCGCGATCGAAAGCGCGCGCAGCATCAGCCGCTCTTGTCGTCTTTGAGTGGCACCGCATAGAGCTCAAGCCGGTGATCGACAAGTTTGTACCCGAGCTTGCGCGCGACCTCGGCCTGCAAGCGTTCGATCTCTTCCGACTGGAATTCGATCACCTCGCCATTGCGCAGGTTAATCAAATGATCGTGGTGGGATTCCGGGCTGGTCTCGTAGCGCGCGCGGCCATCGCGGAAATCGTGGCGTTCGATGATGCCGGCATCCTCAAATAGGCGCATCGTGCGATACACCGTGGAAATCGAAATACGGTCGTCGACCTTGGCACAGCGGCGATAAAGTTCTTCCACGTCGGGATGGTCGTCAGAATCCGCCAGCACGCGCGCAATCACGCGGCGCTGTTCGGTCATACGCATGCCCTTTGCTGCGCAAAGCGCCTCGATATTCTTCTTTTCGAGAATGCTCTTGCCGGTCGTGCTCACGTCATCGTCTCTGCAGTTGGTCGGCCCTGCTCTTATAGTCTTTCTACCATATTGAACGTCGTCCGGCACGCGTTCCGAGGCATCACGAAAGGTCGCGCCGCAGCACCAATGCGGCCGCGGCGCCGCTAGCACTGGGGTAGTAATTAGCGCGACGCGCCACTTCGTGGAAGCCGGCACGGCGGTACAGCCGAATCGCGGGTTTGTTGTGCTCATCGACTTCCAGAAATACGGCGCGCGCGCCTAGGCCGGCAAGGCAGCGCAGATGCAGATTGAGCAGATTGCGCGCCAGCCCGCGGCCACGCTGCGGCCCGGCAACCGCGACCGAAAGAATTTCCGCCTCGTCATGGACCACCCGCGACATAATGAATCCGGCAAGCCGGGTCCCGGTCAATGCGCGATGTGCAATCACGTGTCGGTCGATTAACAGAGCATCGACTTCCTGTTCGCTCCACCCACGCCGAAACGACGCGTCATGCAATGCCGCAAATGCAGCTGCGTCGCGCGCGCTCGCCTCCGATATGGCCGGCTCACGATGCGCAAACAGCCTGCCGATGAAGCCGATCATCGGCGGGCCAATTGCACGGCGTCTTGCGGATGAGCGTCGGGCGCTCGCAGATACAGCGGCTTTGGTGGCGTGCCCGTGTCCGTCGC
>JBATYN010000380.1:0-2574 GCA_049674125.1 Pseudolabrys sp.
CTATATGAGCTTTGTCACGCTGACATCGACTGGCTATGGCGATATCGTTCCGGTGCATCCGTTCGCGCGAAGCCTCTGCAACATCGAAAGCGTCATTGGCCAGCTTTATCCGGCGACGCTTTTGGCAAGGCTTGTAACCCTCGAATTGAGAGGGCAAAGCCGATAGCGTTTCAGAGACAGTGAAGGAGCAATCTACAGTAGACGCCGCAGTCGTACTCATCTGTAGGAGTAGCGATAACGGCCGCAAGGGTAAAAGTAGGGCAAACCAAAGACCGAGGGCCCCGAGCACCAGCGAATGTGTCTGCCGTACCAGTGCTCTCCTTGGGCCGCGCCGTGGCGATGGTGCGCGTTGGCAGCACTCGACAGTGTGACCGCAACGGTTACGAGGATAAGAGTTGTGACCTGACGCAATGTGGCATCCATGGTTTTCGCCCCTTGGACTACATTCTCTGTATAGCATTTTTCCTACGTTTTGAAGCGCCTTGCGAAATCCTCAGCTAACAATGGGTCAGCAAAGCACCAGCAAATTACGAAGCGGGCGTTTCCCAGCCGCAGGCCGCTTGATTTTTTTGCTGCGACCATTGAACCGGTATCACTTCCCACGACACTCATATGGGGCCGCTCCCGAGCTACGTACGAGGCAGGTTCGACGCTGGGGCCTCGAATCGTAAGGAGTACGAAATGAAATGTCGTCGCAGCGTAACCAGGCCGGGCCACGTTTGCGGTGCCTCTTTGATTTGCATTTTGGCTCTAGCCCTGAGCCTCGTGGCGGAACCGAGCCACGCGCAAAGTCGCAAACCAACGGCACAAGAAATCGCAGCAGTCCAAGGTTGCGTCAGCAAGAACAAAGACAATATCGACGAGGGCGAGCGGCAGTGCCTGTTCAAGCTTGTCGCAGATCGATGCATCGGCGACGTGGGAGCTGCTCCTGACCGGAAGCTGGCCGATTGCTATGAAATTGAAGGATCGATCTGGGACGATCTGCTGAACCAGAACTACAAGCGTCTGCTCGATACGCTCGATGATGAACAGAAGGTCAAGGCACGCGACATGCAGCGCGCGTGGATTTCTTATCGCGACACGACCTGCCAGTTCTATTGGGATAAAATCCAAGGCACCATGGCAAACCATTTGAAAGCGGCCTGCGCTACCCGGGAGTCGGCACGGCGGGCAATGTTGCTTGCTTTCTTCAGCCGATTTTAGTGAGGCAATGCATGGCGCCGATTGGCCCGAGCCGCTCCCTGCGATTCGCATTGTGGTTCTGGCTCGTCTACGCCGGTGTCCAGCTCTGTACTTTGTTGCGAGGGCGGAAACGTCGTTATTTCACCGGTTTCGTATCGCTGACCTTTTCCCACGTCTTATCGGGATTGTATGATGTCATTTGCTCAGCAATCTTGGCGGTGGCCGGCCCAAGATCTTTCTGGAATACGTCGCCGGCGTGATTGACGATGAACGTCATAACGCCCGAATTCCTGTATTCAGCGGGATAGGCGACCAGCGCAAAACCGCCGATCATATTGCCGCGCACGACATATTCTAACTCGCCGCCGGCGGCAGCGGCGCCCTGCTTTGTGAGGATTTTGAAATAGTAGCCGTGAAACGGTGTCCGTTCGCCACCGACACGGTAGCCCTGCGCGGTTGCTTTGGCGACGCCTTCGCCAAGAGGACTGGGCTCTTCACTCTGCGACGTTGGCCAATAGAGCCCGTCCTTTTTTCCCGGCTGGCTGATGATGCGTTGCGCGTATGTCTTCGCGCCGGCGTTTGTGCGATCTTTCTCGGCGTATTCGTTCTGCGCGTCGACATAGGCGAGAGAAGCTTGAATTGCGTCGAGCTCGTTTTTGCCGATGCGACGAGCGAGGATCTCGTGACGGCCGGCAACGGTATCGAACCGCCACATTCCATCCTTGCGGACGAGAGGGATCGGAAGCGGAAAATCCTCGGGTCCGATCACCATGATCGCCTTGTCGTCACTTTCCATAGCGATCCGGTGCTTTGCGTCATAGGCAGCGACAAATTTCTGCCGGGCGGTGGCGTCGGCGACTTCGTCGCCGGACGATACGATGTTCTCGCCGTCCGGGCCCAGCACCGTCACGACCGCTTTCGGGTCACCCTTGGCGGCGCTGACAAGCGCGCTGGCGGCCTCGTCAGGTGTCTTGAAAGCCTGCTGCGCACCCGCGATGGATACGCTTGTGCAAAGAAGCGCCGCAGTCATCGCTGAGACAAGAGCTTTGTTCATGGCATCCTCGATCATGCGTGAGCGCGGAATTGTCAGTGGGCGGCAGGGACAGCTGCGGGCACACGAGCGCCCGACGCCATCCACTCTTCGTAAGTCTGGAACTTGATGCCAAGCTTCTCGTAGAAGACCCGGAGATATCCATCCCGGTCGCGCACAACCGCCTTCGGCATCACTTGCTGCACTTCCTGCGCAATCACGCCGACATAAGCGCGATTGCTGCCGTTATAGCTGAAGCGATAGAAACCAATTCCGTTGTCGAGCCTGCCGAGAGGAACGATGTCGTGCTTGAGCACGATGTCCGATCGTCGTCCGCCGCCGCCACCGCCGCCACCGCCGCC
>JBATYN010000381.1:0-3267 GCA_049674125.1 Pseudolabrys sp.
GCGTTCCACAACCACCGCCGGCGCCGGCGGTGGTTGTATTTGCGGCGGCGGCGGCGGCGGCGGCGGCGGAATAAACTCCAGCGGACTATTCTGAGATCCGCCGGGCCCGCTTAAAGCCAGGACAGTCGGTGGGGGCGCCCCGGTGCCGGGCGGCGAGATAAAGAAATTGATTGGAATCGCCGGGAAGTCGATCGACGGATCCGTGCTCGAACCGCTCGCTCCGGTATTCGTCGGTCCTTGCTGTAGGCCCAGGGAAAAAGTGTGAAGCGCGTCTTGCTGCGCCGACTGTAGCTGCACCATCCGCGTAATGCTGTTCGTGACGTGATCCTCGCTGATGGAGGATCCAATTCGGCGAAGGACGATTGTCTCGCCGGGGTCATCAAGCAAAATATGTTTCTCAGGCGAGGTTGGCGTCGCGTGGACAGTCAGCTCGACGATTCCGAACTCTCCCAGGTCTTTGGCCGTGATTGCGCCATCGTCTAAGAATGCGACGTTGGAGGTTGCGCCTTGGGCTTCATTGAAGGCGGTGAAAAACAAAGAGACAAGCGACAGCATGCCGATCCCGCCAGCGTGGCCGCGAGGTCGAATGCGTCCAAAGGGGGTCTCAATGCTGAGACGGCCGGCTTTCGCCATTTCACCGGAGACGAAAGAGAAAGTGCCTCGTGTGACGTCGAATGGGGCCGACACACCGTCGCCGCCAAACCCCCTCAACAACATGCGGGCGCTGTCAGATAGATTAAATGCGGTGCCGTCAATGAAACGGATGCCGGCCCGGCCGCCGGCCGCGGTTTCTATGATGTCGCCTTGAAAGAGCGGGTCGCCTGCTGCGGTCTGAACAGCCACACCATCCGATCGTGTGATCGTGCAGGAGCCGATGAGCGTTTCGACCTTGCCGACATAGAAAGCAGATGCGTCGGCTGGCTCGGAAACTAAGCCAATCGTCCCACCGCCCGGCGTATCGTGGCAATGACCAGACAATGGCCTTGCCCCCCTTTAAAATATGCGCGTGGCCAGTCTTCTTGGTCTGATTTCGCCGCCAGCGCTGGTAAATACTGTGTGCCGAAACTATCGCGCTTAATACAATGTAAATCAACGGCTCCGCAGTTTATAGGTTCAAATTAATGGTTTATTTTGAAGGTTTTATGCTGGAATAATGGCCGAACCTTTGACCACTAAGTCGTGTGTAATCGTCCGCTGCAGCCTTGGGAAGTATTCCGGTGTGGCAGGTCACGACCTTATTGATGTCCCATAGTAATACTGCTAGTCATCAGAAGGGACACCCGCCCAGAGGGTAGGACGATGCGCGCGCACAAAATCGCGGTATACGTAACGGGTGCCATTTTATCGGCAGCCAGCTTTATCTCTGAACCGGCGTTAGCGCAGGACGCTCCTGCACGCGCAGCCGTTCAGGATGCTTCGGCAAAGCCTATTGGAAAAGTCATTACCGCTGCGGGTTCGATCACGGTTGAACACGTCAATGCGGTGGTGGTCCAAGCGGCTCTAAGCAATCAGCCCGGCCAGGCAAAAATTGGTGACCCCATCTATCTCGGCGATATCGTTTCAACTGGATCTGATGGGCGCGTCGGCGTCACGTTCGCCGACGGCACCGCGTTCGACCTGTCCAGCAATGCCCGTATGGTCATGACAGAGTATGTCTATGATCCGAACAGCAAATCGAACTCGACTTTGCTGAGCCTGACAAAAGGCACCTTCACTTTCGTTGCCGGCAAAATTGCAAAGTCGGGTGACATGAAGGTCGATACCCCTGTCGCGACCATGGGCATCCGAGGGACGACGCCGCATGTTGAAATCTCGGACGATGGAAGCGTGAAGTTTTCGACGCTTCTTGAAGACGGCAAAGACAAGGTTTTGGAAAAGGCTGGCGCCGGCGCGGCATCCCCATCAGCGGCGCCAGGTATCGACGAAGTCAAGAAACCCAGACTCGACATTTGTCGAGGGTGCTGAATCGGCGTTTTTGGGACAAGCTGTTTTTGGTGTAAGCAATGCCAACGCAGCCCATCTCAACGATCGGTCGGCCCACGAAAAAGGCAGCTTGCACCTTTGATCGCTTCAAGCTCGCCTCGCTCGTACGCGGAGCCGTTGGCGGCGTGGTTTTGATATTAGCGCTAGGCTCGTCTCTGGGGGAGTTGCTTGCTGCGTCACCAAAAGAAATACTTCAAAACCGCCTCACCAATATAGAGCTTTGCAATGGGTCGGATCGCAGCTCACCTGACCCGCAAATTAAAGGCTGCACAGCGCTGATCGAGACCGGAAAAGAAACCGCTCTCGTATTGGCGATTGCGCACAACAATCGAGGCGATGCCCTTTCCGCGAAGGGTGAGTTTGATCGTGCCATCAGCGATTACGATCTGGCGATCAAATTCAATCCGACCTTCTCGAAGCCATTCAATAATCGTGGCGTGGCTTACCAGAAAAAGGGGGAATACGACCGCGCGATAAAAGATTTCGATGAGGCAATCAAACTCAGCCCCGACTATGCCAGGGCTTTTGCCAATCGCGCTGAGACCAACCAGCGACGGCATGAATTTCAGCAAGCTGCGCGCGACTACGACGATGCGATTCGACTTCAGCCTGATCTTGAAGCGGTGTGGAATGGGCGCTGCTGGGCCCGCGCCATCATCGGGGAATTGCAGCCGGCGCTGGCAGATTGCAATAAGGCGTTGCTCATTCAGCCTAATGACGCTGCAGCATTCGATTCACGCGGGTTGATTTATTTGAAAATGGGACAGGTCGACTCGGCAATCGAAGATTATAATTCAGCACTGCGCATCGAGCCGAAGTTGGCGAGCGCGCTTTATGGGCGCGGGCTTGCCAGACTTAAAAAAGGCGATTCCAGCGCCGGCAACGCCGATGTTGCTGCGGCAAAGAAACTTGAAACAACGATCGCCAGCGAATTCTCGCGCTACGGCGTGAACTAAAGACAATCCGACGCCATCCTGATTGCAGTGTGATGCGAGAGCATCGCGTTTAAATTCGCGCTGCCTGCCACGGTTAACGTTCAGGTAACCGTGCGGGGGCGTATGTTTACTCTTGATAAATGTTGTCGGCTTGGACCCGATGGAATTCTATTGCAAAAGCGATCTGCAGCGCACTTTTCAGAATCCATTCACCGCAAGGCCCAATAAGTCCGCCCGGCCACCTTACTGTAAACCGTACCTCAAAAGTTTGAGCGCAAAACGTCCGACAAATCTACGGAAATGGGATCGGAAAAGCCGACCGACATTTCCGGACGCAGGGGCGCTCAAT
>JBATYN010000382.1:0-7792 GCA_049674125.1 Pseudolabrys sp.
CGACGTTGGCAGGACCGCCGATCATTGCCTTAAGCGTGTCGGGCGCGCTTTGATCGAGGAAGTCGAGCTTGAGGAAGTCGACGCCCGGCACGGATTCCATTGGCAAGATGTCGATCGCAACCACCCGGCCCTGTTCAGATGAGGCCACCCGTTTGGCAGCCACCTGGCTCCAGCCGCCCGGGGCCGCTCCGAGGTCGACGACGCGGGCACCTTTTTTCAGAAACCGCGCTTTGTCGTCGATTTCCATCAACTTGTAGGCGGCACGCGAACGCATGCCCTCGCGCTTGGCGCGCGCGACATAGGGATCGTTGAGTTGACGCTCGAGCCAGAGTTTGGACGACAACGAGCGGTTCTTGCTGCGAACGCGAACCTTCTGGCGGGAACCCACACCTTTGCTCCGCGCGATCACGACGCTGTCGCCTGGTTGCCGCCACCCCAGGCGCCGTCTTCGCGCATCATTTGCACGAGCATCCCTTCGCGCAGGCCGCGATCGGCAACGCGCAACCGCGGACACGGGAAGGCACGTCTGATCGCCTCGAGGATCGCGCAGCCGGCGAGCACGAGATCGGCACGCTCGGCGCCGATGCACGGGCTTGCCACCCGTTCGTCGTAGCTCATGGCCAAAAGCCGTTCGACGACCGCGTTGATCTCGTCCGCACTCATCCAACAGCCATCCACGCGATTGCGGTCATAGCGCTTGAGGTTGAGATGAACGCCGGCAATCGTCGTCACCGTCCCGGACGTTCCCAGCATGTGAATGCCGGTGATGGCGTCTCCGCCGTGGTCGCGGACGAACGGCGCGATCAGGGCTGCGACATCGGCGACCATCGCCTCGTAGCTCTCTCGCGTAACAGTAATCCCGCCATAGCGTTCTGCCAGCGTCACCACCCCGTGCGGCACCGAAATCCAGCCACGGATCTGGGGCAACGGCGGACCGCCGCGGCTCTCCTGCGAACGGGCGAGGCGTACAAGCTCGGACGACCCGCCACCGATATCGAACAGGACCGCACCCTTCGCTTCCGGATCAATGAGCGGTGTGCAGCCCGTTGCGGCGAGGCACGCTTCGGTCTCGCGATCGATGACCTCCAGTTCGAGCCCTAATTCGGCAGTCACGCGATCAAGAAATTCCAACCCATTTATCGCCGTCCGGCAGGCTTCGGTCGCGATGAGGCGCGTTCGGGTCACGCCTTTGTTCTTCATCTTGCTGCGGCAGATCGCCAACGCAGCAATGGCGCGCGTAATGGCCGCTTCACTGAGGCGGCCGGACAACGAAACGCCCTCACCCAGCCGTACGATGCGCGAAAATGCATCCACAACGCGGAAGCCGTCGCCCGAAGGACGCGCCACCAGCAAGCGACAATTGTTGGTACCGAGATCAAGCGCAGCATAGCTCGCACCGCCCCGGTCATTGCCGAAGCCGGTTTCTGGCCGTCCAGGCGACCGCCGACCCCACCGAGGCCGCTGCGGCGACGCTCGATTAATAGCGGGGTCGAGGCCCGGGATGTCCCCAGCCTCGCCGCTCATGCTGTCAAAACCTTCCTGCTGCTCTGCAACGCCGCCTCTCCGGCGCCTCGCAGTTGCAGCCATATTCCTTCGATCATGAAAAGTGTAACAGCGCCTGTGCCTTGCGCAACCCTCAGTCCCGAAAGCTATTCTTGTGGAAGCAGGCCGGCTGCTTTATCTGACATCACGCTGGCCATAGGATCCCCGCTCCGCCATGGATGACCGAACCACCGAAGCCGCGTTATCGCTTACAAAATTTGGCGTCGGCCAGCCGGTCCGCCGCAGCGAAGACCCCAAGCTGGTGCGCGGCGAGGGTTGCTATACCGACGATGTGAGCCGGCCGGGTGAGGTTTATGCGGTGTTGGTGCGCAGCCGCGATGCACACGGCACCATCCGCTCAATCGATACAGCCGCCGCCAAAGCGATGCCCGGTGTGCTCGCGGTCTACACCGCCACAGACTTGTCCGCTTATGGTCCACTCAAATGCAATTTGCCGCTTAAAAACCGGGACGGATCGCCCATCCGCTATGCGCCACGGCCTGCGCTCGCAACCGATAAAGTCCGTTTCGTCGGCGATCCGGTAGCCTGCGTTATCGCGACAACGGTCGCGCAGGCCAAGGATGGCGCCGAAGCGGTTGTCCTCGACGTTGAGCCGCTCACCCCGGTGCTCAAGCCCGCCGACGCGGTAAAGCCCGGCGCACCGCTCGTGTTCGATAACGTCCCGAACAATATTGCTCTCGACTTTCACTATGGCGATGCCGCCAAGGTCGCGGAAGCTTTCGCTAAGGCAAAGCACGTCACCCGGCTGGAGACATCCAACCAGCGCATGGTGGTCAACGCCATGGAGCCGCGCGCGGCAATCGGCGAATACGACGCGGCGAGAGCGAAGTGGACGTTGTATACTTCAAGTCAGGGCGTCCACGGCATGAAGACGTCGCTGATGGAAATTCTCAGCGCGCCCGCCGACAAAGTGCGTGTGGTGACGGGCCAGGTCGGCGGCTCGTTCGGCATGAAGGCTTCGGTTTACCCGGAGTACATCTGCCTGCTGCACGGCGCTCGCATGTTGGGACGGCCGGTGAAATGGACTGATGAGCGCTCCGGCAGTTTCGTATCGGATCATCATGGCCGCGCGCAGGACATGGTGGTCGAAATCGCTTTCGACGAGAGCGCGCACATTCTCGCACTCCGCCTCACTGGCTATGGCGACATGGGCGGTTACCTTGCTCAATTTGGGCCGCTGCTGCCGACTGGCAACCAGGTCAAAAATATTGCCAGCATTTACCGCACCCCGATGATTGAGGTGGCGACCAAATGCGTTTTCACGAACACGACGTTTGTGTCGGCCTATCGCGGCGCCGGACGGCCCGAGGGCAACTACTACGTCGAGCGCGCGCTTGACGTTGCTGCGAGCGAGCTCGGCATCGATCGCATCGAGTTGCGCAAACGCAACATGATCCGCAAAAGCGACCTGCCATTCAAAGCCGCTTCGGACATGACTTACGATTGCGGCGACTTCCTCGGCGTGCTCAAGCGGGCGCTGGAAGCAGCCGACTATGCCGGTTTCAAGAAACGCAAGCGCGAGAGCAAGAAGCGAGGGCTTCTGCGCGGCTTTGGCGTTGGCTGCTACCTTGAAGTGACGGCTGCGCCTGGCAAGGAGCTTGGTGCTATTCATTTTGAGCCCGACGGCACGGTGACGATCATCGCCGGCACGCTGGATTTTGGAATGGGCCACGCCACCACTTATGCGCAGATCCTCACCGATCTGCTCGGCGTTCCGTTTGATCGCATCCATATGATCGAGGGCGACAGTGACCGCATGGCATTCGGCGGCGGCAGCGGCGGCTCCCGTTCGGTGATGTTTGTCGGTGCAGCTTTGACCGAATCCGCGGCAATCGTGATTGATCGTGGCAAGCAGATTGCTTCGCATGTCCTTGAAGCCTCTTCGGCCGATATCGAGTTTAAGGCGGGGCGCTTTGTTATTGCCGGCACCGACCGCTCGATTGGCCTCCTGGATCTCGCGTCTCGGCTGCGCAGCGGCCTCAAATTGCCCGAAGGTGTGGCGAATACGCTGGATGTCGATCACGTGGTGAAGAACCCTGTTCCCTCCGCCTTCCCCAACGGCTGCCACATCGCCGAGGTGGAAATCGATCCGGAGACCGGTGCGACGCAAGTCGTGAGCTATTCGGCGGTCAATGATCTCGGCACGATCGTTAACCCGCTTCTGGTTGAAGGACAGAT
The DNA here is from genome assembly GCA_049674125.1 of Pseudolabrys sp. Classification (GTDB taxonomy): domain Bacteria; phylum Pseudomonadota; class Alphaproteobacteria; order Rhizobiales; family Xanthobacteraceae; genus Pseudolabrys. The sequence goes on from JBATYN010000382.1 coordinate 3,742, forward strand.
TCAAGGCGGCGTGATGCAAGGTCTTGGGCAGGTGCTGCTGGAGCAAGCGATCTACGACGCCGACGGTCAGTTAGTGACCGGCTCCTTTATGGACTACGCCATGCCGCGTGCGCACAACGCGCCAATGATCAACGTCGCAAGCCATCCTGTGCCCACGAAGAGCAATCCGCTCGGCGCAAAAGGATGTGGCGAAGCCGGAACATCGGGCGGACTGCCTTCCGTCGCCAACGCGGTCATCGATGCGCTATCGGACTACGGCATCCGGCATCTGGAAATGCCGATGACGCCGTCGCGGATCTGGCAAGCCATCCAGGACGCCAAGGCCAAGCAAGCATCCTAAAACGCAGCGAGGCCACCGTTTCCGGTGGCCTCGTGAATATTCACCGAGAGCAATCAGGCTGGACCGGGCAGCTTCACGTTCTTGAGTGGCATTGAACGCACGCGAGTACCGGTCGCCGCAAACACCGCGTTGGCCACCGCAGGCGCCGTCGCCGCCGTGCCGGGTTCGCCGATCCCGCCCCATTTCTTGCCGCCGGAGAGCGCGAGATAGACTTCGATCTTCGGTGTGTCGGCAAGGCGCACAACTTCATAGCTGTCAAAGTTGTTCTGCTCGACGCGGCCATCCTTGATGGTGATCTCACCATAAAGAGCGGCGGATAGCCCGTAGATCACGCCGCCCTGGATTTGCGCCTCGACGATCGATGGATTGACCACGTGGCCGCAATCGACGGCGGCAACAACCCGATCAACACGGACTTCACCCTTCGGGCTGACCGTAACTTCAGCCAGCTGACCGAGGATGGTGTTGTAACACTCGTGGATCGCAATACCGCGGCCGCGGCCGACAGGAAGCGGCTTGCCCCAATCACCCTTCTCCGCGAGCATATCGAGAACGCCAAGAAAATCCTTTCGGTGAGCCAGCAGCGCGCGGCGGAACTTGTAGGCATCCTGACCAGTGGCGTGCGCCAATTCGTCGATGTAGCTCTCCATGAAGAATGCATTCTGCGACGAGCCGACGGAGCGCCAGAACATCACTGGCACGTGTGTGTTCTTGAGCATGGCGCCGACGCGGACATTCGGAATTTTGTAGTTTGTGTTGGCAATGCCCTCGATTGCTTGATTCTCAAGTCCGCCTTGTGTCGCTCTGCCTCCGACCGAGCGCAAAATTGAACCGACAGCAATCTTCGCATCGAAAGCGACAGGCATGCCATCTGAGTCCAGCGCTGTTTTTAGCCGTACCGCCGCCTGCGGGCGATAGCGGTCTTGCGTCATGTCTTCTTCGCGCGTCCACACAAGCTTGACAGGCTTGCCGACCTGCTTGGCAACCAAAATGGCCTGCCGCATTTCATCATTGACGGTGCGGCGTCCAAATCCGCCCCCGAGGAAGCAATTGTGGATCACGATTTGCTCCGGCTTTAGACCGGATGCGGCGACGGCTTGCTGCACCGACCCCATAGGCGATTGCGATCCGAGCCAGACATCGAGCTGGTCGGGCTGCAAATGCACCGTCGCGTTGAGCGGCTCCATGGTGGCATGGGCGAGATGAGGTGCCTCGTAGACCGCCTCAATGACCTTGCCACCTTTCGCAAAGACGTCATCGACATTGCCGTCATTGCGCGCAATCACCATCGGGCCATCGAGGGTGTCACGATAAAGTTTGGCGAATTGCGCAGTGTCGGTTGAACCGGCATCGCCCGCATCCCATTCGGGTTTGAGCAAAGCGAGCGCTTCTTTGGCACGCCAGAATCGATCGGCAACAACCGCGACTGCATTGTCCAATTTGACCACCTGCAACACACCGCGGCGGCCTTTTGCGGGGGACTCGTCCACACTCTTGAGCTTGCCACCGAACACCGGACACGCAGCAATCGCTGCATAGACCATGTCAGGAATTCGCGTGTCGATCGCGAACTTGGCAGAGCCGTTTATCTTGAGCGGTGTATCGAGGCGAGCGACCGGCTTTCCAATAAATTTGAACTGATCCGGCGTCCGGATCGCCGGCTCCTTGTCGAGCTTTATCTTCGCGGCATCTGCGGCCAGCGCACCGTAGTCGAGACTACGGCCGGAAGCTTTGTGCAGAACCTTGCTGTTGTCCGCTTCGCATTCGGACTTCGGCACATTCCATCGCTGCGCCGCGGCGGCGATCAGGCGCTCGCGCGCACTTGCGCCGGCTTGCAAGAGCATCTGCCACGACATACGGACGCCGCGGCTTCCGGCCGTCACCATGTCGCCGTAGACATCCTTTTCCTGGAGGTTACGTGCTGCCGAGGCGTGCTCGACCTTCACTTTCGACCAGTCGCATTCGAGTTCTTCCGCCACAATCATCGGCAGCGCAGTAATTGCGCCCTGACCCATTTCCTGATGCGGCGAGCGGATCAGGATGGTTCCGTCGGGGTCGATCGCGAGGAAAGCATTGATCTCGTTCGGAACGCTCGCGGGGCCCCATGCCTGGGGGCCGATGCTTGCGGCGTCGGCAAGACCTGGAAACGCGACGCTAATGGCCAGGCCGCCCGCGGCAGAGGCCGACGCGACGACGAAATGGCGGCGGGTGACGGCGGTGTTCGCAATATGGTTCATGGCTGGTCTCCCGCTCACGTCTTCATCAGCGCGGCGGCGCGATGTATCGCACTGCGGATTCGGACGTAGGTTCCACAGCGGCAAATATTGGTCAGGTTGGCGTCGATATCGGCGTCGGTCGGCTGCGGGTGTTCCTTCAGGAAGGCCACCGCAGCCATGATCTGCCCGGATTGACAGTAGCCGCACTGCGGCACGTCCTCGGCCAGCCATGCCTGTTGCACAGGATGCTTTGCGTCGGCGGACAGACCTTCAATCGTGGTGATGTTCTTGTTGGCCACATCGCCGACCTGAATCCCGCACGAGCGGACCGCCTCTCCGTCCACATGCACTGTGCAGGCGCCGCATTGTGCGATACCGCACCCGAATTTCGTGCCGGTCATTCCCAGTTCGTCGCGGATGACCCACAGCAGTGGCGTTTCGGGCTCAATATCGAGTGAATACGCCTTCCCGTTCACAGTGATTGCAATCATGGAGCCCTCGCTCTTGCGTGGCCGACGGCTCATCAGCCGCCAGCCTTCTAATCCATGAAAGTCTAACACCGCAGGCAGCCACTGCACTTCACAGACGCTTGTCCTGGACGACTTTTTTTATTTGGCTTTAAGGACTGGGCGCGCATACCCCACGGACATAGGAAACCCGCTGGAAACGCATTGGAGTGGAACCGCTGGTCGGGTAATAGTCCCGTCCCTTTGGCGCGGTATTTTCAGGCATGAGCCAAGCAGCCGAGATCCTCAGCACCCGCCGCGCGCCATATACACGGGTCGTCGCCGCGGTATGTGCGGCACATTTTGTGTCGCACTACTACATTATACTATTAGCGCCATTGTTGCCGTTCGTGCGCGCGGATTACGACGTAAGCTATACTCAGATTGGTTTTGCATTTGCCGCATTCAACATTGTGTCGGCGGTGCTGCAAACGCCGGCAGGGTTCCTGGTCGATCGCTTGGGCGCGCGTGCGTTGCTGATCGCCGGCCTTGCAACCGGCGCCAGCGCTTTTGTCATCGCCGGCCTCGTCGACTCCTTTTGGGTCATGATTGCGATGTTCGCGCTCGCCGGCGTCGGCAACACGGTCTATCACCCGGCCAACTACGCCCTTCTGTCACATCATGTGCCATCCGACCGTATCGGACTGGCGTTTTCGCTGCATACTTTCGCGGGCATGGCCGGCTCGGCCGCTGCGCCCGTCACGCTGCTGATGATGCAAAATGTGTGGGGATGGCGCGGCGCGTTCATCGGCGCCGGTGTGTTCGGCTTCCTGGTGGCAGCAGTTCTCCTTGCAATCCGTGACCAGAACAGCGCGCAGACCAGCGTGGCGGTACCACGCCGCTCCACGGACAAGGATGTCGCCAGCTGGCGTCTGCTGCTGTCTGCGCCGATCCTGCTCAATCTCGTTTTTTTCGTCCTGCTCGCGATGATGAGTGGCGGGCTCTACAATTATTCGGTGGTGGCACTCGGGGCGCTCTATGACACGCCG
>JBATYN010000383.1:0-3816 GCA_049674125.1 Pseudolabrys sp.
CCGCTTGACTTTGCGCCCGCCGTTCTTTTCTCGGGGAACAATGCTGCTGGGATATCCGATCAGCGAGATCGCCTTCCTCGCGCTCTGGATTGCATGCGCCGGCGTTTTGGTCGGTATTCTTGCGGGCCTGTTTGGCATCGGCGGCGGCGCGGTCATCGTTCCAGTGTTATACGAAGTCTTTCGCGTTCTTGACGTGCCTGAAGACGTCCGCATCCAGATGTGTATCGGCACCTCGCTTGCCATCATCGTGCCGACGACGGTGCGTTCCTATATTGGGCACAAGAAGAAAGGCGCTGTGCTTCCGGACGTCGTGCGCATTTGGGCCTTCCCTGCGATCGTTGGCGTGGCAATTGGGTCGGCGACAGCCTCGTTCGCGCCCGCGCCCGTTTTCAAGACGGCATTCCTGGTTTTCGTGACTTTTATCGCTGTGCGGATGCTATATGGCGGCGAGCGTTGGAGGCTCGGTAGTGAATTGCCGGGCCGCGGCCTGCTGGCGTTTTACGGCTTTATCACCGGATTGTTTTCATCTCTGGTGGGCGTGAGCGGGGGCGCAATATCGAACGCAGTCCTCACTCTTTACGGAAGGCCGATGCATCAGGCCGTCGGCACCTCAGCCGGAATCGGCGTTCCGATCACAATTGCTGGTGCGATTGGCTACATGCTGGCCGGTTGGCCGCACTTGGCACAGCTGCCGCCTCTGTCGGTCGGCTTCGTTTCGCTGATCGGCTTCGTGTTGATGGCGCCGGTGTCGAGCTTCACGACAACTTATGGCGTACGGCTGGCGCATTGGTTGCCACGAAGAAAATTGGAAATTGCCTTCGGCATATTTCTCGTACTCGTGGCGCTACGTTTTGCCGTCAGCATGATTTAGCTAAAGTCGCTTACGGTGTTCCGCGGAGACGCAGCCTGTCGCCCTGGACTTCCCAACTTTGCAGCCGGTTGAGGAAACTCATTCCGAGCAGATTGTTCTTAAGTTGACCCCGCTGGGCCACGAGGGCCGGGACAGCACGTTCAGTCAATCCACCAACGGCGAGGCGATCGAGCGTCACTGCAGCCGCCCGGGTGCGTCCGTTGGCCGTATCGATATTGACCGTGTAGTTCAGAACTTCGACCGGCAATCCGGCGGCCTTCGCCGCTTCCTGCGTCAACACGACCGAGCTTGCGCCGGTATCAAGAACCATTGGGACACGTGTGCCGTTAATGTGCACGGCGACTGCAAAATCGCCACCATGCCCGCGGACGATTTCGACATTGCGGCCGTGCCCGGCGACGTGCCCCGGCACCAGCTCGGCGATTACACGATCGGCGACCTGGCGAAGCTCAAATCGGTAGCTGTACGCCACCACGAGCAGCAGGCCGATCACGGCCCAGAAAAGAGCGGCCTCGAAGGCTTTCGAAAGTCGTTCGCGAAACAATGCGAGTACCAGGCCGCCGGCGAAAACCACCAACACGATCTTGATTGCGAGTGATCCGACGTCGTGCTGCAGAAGATTGGTGATAGCGTCCTGGTCGCTACTGGCGATCAAGGCCGCTAAGGATAGCGCGACACCGAACAAAAGTGACCAGATGAGGCGTCGGCTCACGGCGTCAATCCATTCCTGTTGCCGCTTTCGGCGCGTTGCCTGCTGCGAGGCGAGCCGGCAATTGGTTCATCACCTGCGTGCGCTCGGAAGCGCTCATCGTGGACCAGCGTGTAATCTCATCGATCGTTCGGCCACAGCCGAGACACAGACCCTGACGGGCATCGAGTGTGCAAATCTTAATGCAGGGCGTCTCGATCATAATTTTCTCGGGCCGCGTCGGATGCTGCGAACCATAAGCGACGTGGACAGGAAGGCAATCGCGAGATTGTCGCAAGGCAGCCAGACTATGTACCGGCGCGGAATAATGGGCGGCGGCGCAGACGACGCTTTTCCTCCGGGCTCACATCGGGCTCGGCTGTCGTCGCGATCGGCGGTGCGCGCTCGGCCATTGGCGCAATAGCCGCCACCACACGCTCCGGCGGGAACGTGACGATGACTTCCGTGCCGATACGTAGCTTCGATTTCAAATTGAACGTTCCTCCGTGAAGGTCGACTAGGCTCTTGGCGATGGGCAAGCCCAGACCGGCGCCCTGTTCCGCCGATTTAATCGAATTGGATCCTTGGCCGAAGGAAGCAAGCACGATCGGGATTTCTTCTTCCGGAATACCGGCTCCCGTATCTTTCACACTGATGTACTGGCCACCAGAGGCCGTCCATCCGACTTTTAGCCAGATTTCCCCGGCCGGCGGGGTAAACTTGATCGCGTTCGACAACAGGTTCAGGCAGATTTGCCGAATAGCGCGTTCGTCACCCCACAATCGGGGCAATTCCGGTTCGAATACCTCGTGGATGATGATGCCACGGTTACTGGCACGCAGCTTGAGCAAATGGTGACAGTCTTCGACGATGGCTACAAGCGAAACAGATTCTTCGTTAAGTTCGTAACGACCGGCCTCAATCCGTGACAGGTCGAGAATCTCATTGATCAGGCCAAGAAGATGCACACCGGAATTATGGATGTCGGAAGAATAATCTTTGTAGGCCGCAACGGAATGTTCACCGAACACCTCGGTCTTCATCACCTCTGAAAATCCGAGAATGGCATTGAGTGGCGTGCGCAATTCGTGACTCATCTGCGCAAGAAAGCGTGACTTTGCAATGTTAGCGGCTTCTGCGCGTCGGCGTGCCTCGTCGGAGATCGCTTTTGCCTGTTCAAGCTCACCGATTAGCGCATCTTTTTCGGCGCGGGCTTCTAACGTCGCAAGCGTGCTGGAATAAAGTCGATAAGTAAGAGCTGCGAAGTAGCCCTGCGCCGTTATCGCCATCATGGCGAGAAGATAGTCACGCAACCTGCCTTGCAGGATGAAATCCAGCGCAACTGCTGTCGTGACCGGAAAAGTTGCCGCAAAGACAGCTGTCGGCAGACTTGAGGCCAGCATGCTTGAGACGGCAACGACCAGCAGCATAACGAAGAGCATGAAAGTGCTTGAGCTTTCGTCGACGCCAACCGGATGTACGAGGATAAACATCCACGCCAGGCCATAAAATAGATCAAGCGCGACAAACCGCAGTCGCCATGCACGCGCTGAAATCTCGCTGATCGGACGTTCGAGAAATTGCCGGCACTTCGTGATTATGACGGCATGGATGATAAGCACGGCTGCGGTCCAAGACCCTGCAGTCAGCGCGCCACTCCATATACTGGACATGAAGCCGACTGTCGCAACGAGAAGGAGGATCACGAGGGAGGCTGAAATCCGGTTTTGCGCATATTGGCGCATGAGCTCGTAATCAAAGGTCGCACGCGTGCCGCTGGAGGACGTCAGGCGATCGCGCGCCTCGCGTACATATTGCGCGGCAAGCCGCCGCTTCACCGGAGAGGTTTCGGGTGGCAGCGCAGTGAGATCGGGTTGTTCGCCTGGAATCGGCATTATTGGGACGCTGGCACTGACAATGAACCGGCGGCAGCGTTACGCAAATTCCTTAAGACGAGGCTTAAGAGGGACCTAAAATCCCTGGTTAACGATTGGTTAAACCCCTTTGACAGGGCATTTTTCGCATGGTCGGTTGATGTTGAATGGAAGTTCGACGTCGGAAGGTGGAGGATCGCGTGAAACTCTATGACAGCAAAGTGGCCCCAAACCCGAGGCGTGCGCGCATTTTCCTCGCTGAAAAGGGCATCACCGTGCCGACCGAGCAGGTCGATATCATGTTGATGCAGCACAAGACGCCTGAATATACGGCGATCAATCCGCTGCAGCGTATGCCGGCTCTTGTTCTTGATGACGGCACT
>JBATYN010000384.1:0-2505 GCA_049674125.1 Pseudolabrys sp.
ATCAGTGGCCAATCTTTCACCGATTTAGACGGTGGAGGTATCGCCAGGGCTGAAAAATCAAGCCGCTCAGAAATCATTCGCAGACTATCAATCAATCCCAATGCGAGCCACGTCGCTGGTCCAATGACGATCAGCAAGCTCAAAATCGTAATCAGAGCGGCCGCTAATCGACGACGTCCGCCAAGTCGAAATGACACCCACTCGAAAACCGGATAAAGCGCAACTGCCAGTACTACGCTCCACATAAAAATTGAAATAAAGGGACGGACAAGTAACAAGGACCAATAAAGGAGAAGAGCGAGAACCCCGAGCCGAATCGCTATTTCGATAAAAGATCCAGTGAGCTGATCCTGGCTAGCGCGGCCTTTTTGATCGTGGGTCACTGATTTAATCCCATACCGGTATTTATTTCTCACCATCTATATACACCTCCGGTAACGAGGCACACCACCAGCTTCGGAAGTACCAGTGGCAAATCCCGAGGGCGTCACGCCGTAAAGCTGCAAAATATTGAATGGCGTTGAGGCCGCAATGCGCCGTTGGCAACCTCATTATTGTTTGTCTGGGCAAGCTGCCAATGTCCGCATATGGCACCTAGCGGAAAAAGCCCCTTCCAGCTGTCGCTCAAACCGATACGATGGCTTGTTCTGACACTCGGGGGCTGCATGAGAAGGCGTGACTTCATCAAAATTATTGGTGGCGGAGCGGCTGTTTTGCCGCTTTCAGTAGGTGCGCAGCAGGCGACTATTCCTGTTGTTGGATATCTCTCTGCCGGCACTTCAAGCGGTGATGGGCGGGCCCTTGCAGCTTTCATCAAGGCTCTCGGCGAAACCGGTTACCAAGATGGGAAGAACGTAAGGATCGAATACCGGTGGGCAGAGAATCAATATGAACAGCTGTCGGCGATGGCAGCCGATCTGGTTCGTCGCGAAGTGGCAGTGATTGCCGCGACCGGCACTCCTGCGGCACTCGCGGCAAAAGCGGCGACGGCGACAATCCCCGTTGTGTTCACCACGATCGCCGATCCGGTGCAGATCGGATTTGTTTCCAGCCTGAACCGCCCGGGTGGCAATGTGACAGGCGTTACTCTTTTGAGCGTGGAGGTTGGACCGAAGCTGCTGGAATTGCTCCATGGGGCCGTGCCTTCGGCCTCCGTCATCGCTCTTCTTCTTAACCCGGCTAACCCAAATGCTGAGAGCCAGTCGAAAAACACGCAGGAGGCGGCTCTCAAACTCGGCTTAGCAATTCACGTCTTGAATGCCCGCACCGAACGCGATTTCGATCCTGCGTTTGCAAAGTTGCGCGAACTGCGGGTGGGCGCATTGATTATCGGCCAAGACGTACTTTTCAATACCCGAAGCGAAGAACTGGCCGCACTGACGCTTCGCTACGCGGTCCCTGCGATCTACCCGCAGCCAGAATTCGCATTGGCTGGAGGTCTGATCAGCTATGGTGCCAGCCGCAGCGACGCTTGGCGTCAAGCGGGCATCTATGTCGGAAGGGTTCTAAAAGGTGAGAAGCCTGCCGAGTTACCGGTCGTCCAGTCGGCCAAATTTGAATTCATCATCAACCTCAAGACGGCTAAGTCCTTAAATCTCGCAGTGCCGCAGGGCTTGCTGAACGCCGCCGACGAGGTGGTCGAATAAGTAGGGCAATCTCCGCTTGTGGGAGAAAGCGCACTTCTGATGGGATTCCCTTTATGCGTTTCATCATCGGTTTCCTGTCCGGCGTTCTTGGTCTACTCGCCGGCTGGTTCGCGCTCGCCTCGCCCAGTTCCCAGGGTTGTGTTGAGCGGGTACGATGCCGTGTCCTGATGGGGGGCAAATGAGGCGACGCGAGTTCATATCGCTTCTTGGTAGTGTGGCGGCGACGTGGCCGCTCGCCGCGCGCGCGCAGCAGCGCGAGCAAATGAAACGCATCGGAATACTTTTGCCTGGAACCGCGGACAATCCCGTATTTCAGGCCCGCCTCGCAGCGTTCTATCAGGAGCTGGCGTTATTGGGCTGGAACATCGGCCGCAATGTGCGCGTCGATACGCACTGGGCGACGGCCAATGCGGCCGAGATTCGTAAGCACGCGGAGGAATTAGCGGCACTCGCTCCCGATGTTATCCTGGCCACCGGCGACTCGACCGTGCCGCCGTTGCTACAAGCGACCCGTACCGTGCCAATCGTTTTTCCGCTCGCTGGCGATCCGGTCGGCGCCGGGTTCGTCGATAGCCTGGCGCGACCGGGCGGCAATGCCACAGGCTTCATGCTTTACGAATACGGGATGGGCGGGAAATGGCTGGAGTTGCTCAAAGAGATCGCACCAAATGTAACGCGAGTGGCGGTCCTTCGGGATCCCGCCAGTCCTTCTCAAACCGCCCAGTTCGGCGCAATCAGGGCCATGGCGCCATCAGTTAGCGTGGAGGTGATCCCGGTCAACGTGCGCGATGCCGGCGAGATCGAGCGCGCCGTCGCGGATTTCGCCCGCTCGGGGAATGGCGGCCTGATTCCAACGTCA
>JBATYN010000385.1:0-9035 GCA_049674125.1 Pseudolabrys sp.
TACTCCGCTCAGCTTGGAGCATGGTACGAATTGCCCAGACGTGCTTCTGCCGGAGCGGCGGCTTGGCTCCAATTAATTTGCCCTTGTTCCAGGGGGCTCGTTTAGATGTGGGTATGGCGAGGTTTGCGTCGTCTTGCATGGTTCGTACTCCTCTGTTGCTGACGAGAGGAGCATGCGTCCTGTTAAGGTGATGTCGGCTTTTGCGATCGCAATAAGGGGCAAAGCGGACATGAGGACGCCGCCAGGGTATGTCGCCTTTTGGCACTTAGCGGACATTTGCCCCATTAGGCAGCCCTGTTGTTTGCGAGATAAGTGACGTTTCCCGAGGGCGACTTGCCTTCTACAATTTCGGAAAGACGGCGTTCCCACGCCTCCAACGCCGACTTTTTGCGTTCGAGTAGATCAGTTCGGACATAATGTCGGATTAGTGTTCGAGTCTCTCGGGTCCCTGCATCATGCCCGATCACCGCTGCCACCAGTTCGGGCTGTGCGCCCATTTCAATTAGTTGAGTCACTACCGTGCGGCGCAGGTCGTGCGTTGTAAATTTATTTACGGGCAGAACGCGCGCCAGCAGGTAATGCCCCACATGAGCCGCAGTCAGAATCGATCCCGTTCCAGCTGTGAAGAGCGGACCTGACGTAATGTTTGAGAGCCGCGCGTCGACTATTTGTCGGGCAACTCCAACGAGCGGCGTAAGGCGGGGACGTTTATTTTTTGAACGGCCTGCAGGGAGCGTCCAAATCCATTCGTCTCGGTCAATCTCCTGAGCACAGATCCCGCTAATTTCGCCACATCGAGCGCCTGTCAAAAGTTCCAGCTTTAGAATATCCGCGGGATTCGGCGGAAGATCGGCCGAATTCAACCAGCCCCAAAGCAACCTGATTTCTTCCTGGTTCAAAACGCGGTCTCGCGGCGTACCCGGATCGTACGCCTTTAGTCCCCCGGTTGGATCTATCTCGATTATGTCTTGCGATAACGCCCATCGAAACATCGCACCCACTGTTTGGCGGCGGCGTTCGGCTTCGCGCTGGAGACCTTGGTCCGCGCATTGATCGAATAGCTCCCGCAGATCCCGTCGACGAATTTCTTCCGCATGTCGCTGCATTATCGGTGAAAGTGCCCTTTTTAGGCGGCTTTCGATCTCTTTCGCCGTGCGTAGGCGGCCACTGATTCTGCGCCGCACGTACAACTCGATCAACTCTTCGATCGTCAGTCTGGCGGCCGCTGCCGCAGCTTTCTCCTGTTCCTCCGCAATGAGATCTCGACCAGTCCGCGAGGCGCTTGTGAGCTCATTGGCGCGTCCACGGGCCTTTTCGAGACAGACGTCGCACACTCGCCCCAGTGACAAACGTCGGGTCTTGCTCAAGCCACGAATCCGGTAAGCCAAGTCCCAAGTCTTGACGCCGCTTGGCGCCACCCTAACCGCCAACCCGATACAACGCTGATCCGATACCCGATAAGCCGTTTCCGCTGGCCGCAGCGCGTCGATTGAACGTTGGGTGAGAAATATCGCTCCGCGCGTTAATCCCGAACCACAAGCCATTTTTGCAATCTCTTTTTTGTTTTGTCCGTCGCAACGCTGTCGCAACAAATTGCGCGGCACCGCACGGACAGGCTCGAACAACAACAAATCATAACCTGCTGATGTACCAACACAAACTGTGCATCGGCGAACGATCACGACTTGCCGCGAACATAGATACAAAGGCTGGATGCAAACCTGGCTCGTTCACATGCGCGAGCCGTGCCAGCTCTTTCGTGAGCTTGGGCCTGCCGGATTTCTTATCTTTCAGCTTATCGTCGGCGGCAACGCACTGGTGGCGTTGGCGCATCTGGCACTTTTGGCCAAGTTCTTTTGGATGATGGCCGCAATGGCTTCCGGCGGCTGGGACTCAACGCTCTTCCTTTGGCTCTCGTATCATCTATCGGTCGCCGCCGTAGGTTATTCGGCATCGGCATATCTTGGTTATCTCGGACTGTCGCACCGAGGCATTCCTAATAAGGCTCTCATTTTAATTTGGACGCCGATCCATTGGGTGCTGCTCTCAGCCGCAGCGTGGATCGGGGCGGGCGAACTGATCGGCGCGCCTTCTTACTGGAGAAAGACCGAGCATGGGCTCGGCCAGGGCGAGGCTAAAGATAGCGCCGTAAATCTGCCGCGGCTTCTTCGGGCCGCCGCTTCAGGCTAAATGGCGCAACGAAGCGGCCCTGCTTATCCATCAGGTAGACCAAGGCGGTGTGGTCCATTGTGTAGTCGCCGTTCGTCGTCGGTACTTTCTTCGTGTAGACACGGTACGCTTTTTCCGCAGCGTCGATCGCAACGCGATCGCCGGTTGCCCCCCGTAAATGCCGATCGAAGCTCGACAGATAATCTTTCATTACGGCCGGGGTGTCGCGTTCGGGATCCACAGTGATGAAGAGTGCCCCCGTGCGATCCGCATCCTTGCCGAGCGCGTGCATGATTTCGGATACATCGAACAGCGTTGTCGGACATACGTCCGGGCAATGCGTGTAGCCGAAGAACACCAGGAACGGCCGCCCGTTGATGTCCGCATCGGTGATCGGATTGCCGTTCTGATCGATCAGTTTGAACGGACCGCCGATCGCAGAGGCGTTCGGTGTGCCACTTAATTTTCCGGCGGCGTAAAGAAACACGCCGGTGAACACCACCAGCCCGGTCAGAAAAGCAGAAAGGATCAGGAGAATCTGTGACGTTCGCGCGGTCATTGCGCTTCAGCTTTTTTCAAAAACACGCCATCCACCCGGCGCGAACCATTTCGAAAAAGACGGCCGTGCCATAATAGGCCCAGAGCCCGAGGGTCCCAGCCAGCAACAACACGACGGCGAGCGTGGCCAGCAACAGCGGCCGCGATAGCGTGGCAGTTGAGACGATCGCCGCCATTGAGTTCCTCCGAATACATCAACGTTAGCTGAGATAAGTCCCACCGGAACCTGACGCAACGCCGACTTGTCCGTCACGCGCCTTAGATTAACCATCCTACCACCAATAAATATCGGCGATTCGATGGTATCGGAGGGCCGGCGTTGACTTGATACGTTAAAGCCGCGATGAATAGATGAGAATTCACGAATATGGACGTCTACTACCCCGCATGGAGAACATGATGCGCAGCGCTTTTGCGACAGCTCTGGCAATCTCGATATCGGCCGCCGCGACGGCTTGGGCTCAGAACGCGCCGGCTCCTGCGCCCGCGTCAGCAGCCCCAACCGCGTCTGCCGCGCCAGCGACAAAATGCGACAACCCGAACGCGCTCGGTGTGTCTCGCGTGGTCGAGATCGATACCACTGGCGGCCCCGGATTCGGCTTCGAGCATTTCAAGGCTTACGACTTCCTGCGTGACCATGAAATCGTGCTCACCTTCGACGATGGTCCGTGGCCGGGCAATACACCGGCGGTGCTTAAGGCGCTCGCCGATCAATGCACGAAGGCACTGTTCTTCCCAATCGGAAAGCATGCCGGCTGGCATCCCGAAATCATGAAGCAAGTTGCAGCAGCCGGGCATACCGTCGGTTCTCACACCTGGTCGCACAAGGATTTGTCGAAGCTCTCCGAACAAGACGGCAAGGACGAAATCGAGAAGGGTATTGCCGCGGTGAGTATTGCCCTGGGCAATAAGCCAGTCGGCCCGTTCTTCCGTTTCCCCGCGCTGCGTCACCCGCCAGAGCTGGTCAAATATCTCGGCGAACGCAACGTCGGCATCTTCTCAACCGACATGGATTCATTCGACTTCAAGATGCGCAAGCCGGAACAGGTCATCGCGTCGGTGATGAAAAAGCTCGAGAAACACGGCAAAGGCATCATCTTGATGCACGACTTCCAGCAAGCGACCGCGCATGCGGCACCTGAGTTGCTCAAAAAACTCAAGGACGGCGGGTACAAGGTCGTGCAAGTGGTCGGCAAGACCCCGGTTGAGCCGAAGAAAGAATATACCGACGTGGTGCTCAAGGAGATGGGCGGCGGACTGGATGAAGCGCGCCCCATATCGAGCGTGATCAAGACCATCGGCGGCGACTGATACAACGGCTTCGAAGACAGCCGGCCGCGCAACACTGCGCGGCCGGCTTTTTTTGTGTCACGCCTGCGCGATAGACCTGACCTATGCTAGGGTTTCCTCAGGGAGAAATGCCAAACCGGGGGTCGCAACATGAGCGTTTTATTCGTGGCTTTTGGCGCACTAGCGGCAATATGGATACTGGTTCTGGTGGGATCGCCGTTTTTCGGCCCGAAGTAGATCGCACCGCGCCTGACGGAGGTATTCAGCGTGGCGAGAATGCCGTGAAAATAGAAGACGCCGCCGTGGCGTGATCGTAGGCAATGCGGGTCGCAACAACGAACAGCGTTGTTGCCAGCACCACGCGAAGCGCGCGCTCCGGAATGCGTGTCGCGAAATAGCTGCCGACAAAAATGCCCGGCAGTGAGCCCGCCAGCAGCGATCCCATAATATGCCAATCGACCGAACCCATCATCCAATGTCCGGTGCCGGCGATGAGCGTCAGAGGGACTGCGTGCGCGATGTCGGAGCCCACAATTTTCGCCATCGGAAGCTGCGGGTAGAGCATGATCAGCGCGACAACACCGATCGCGCCGGCCCCGACCGATGAAATCGACACAAGAACACCAAGCACCATGCCGACCAGAATCGTGTTGACCGCCGTGCGCTGCGGATCGAGGTCGCTCACGCGCGCGCGATAGGCCGAAACGATCGTGCTGCCAAACACGAGCACAAAAGCAGTGCAGAACAGCGCGACACTGAGAACAAGGGTGATCAGATTCCGCGCGGCATCTCCACTCAGGTTGAAATGCGACAGCGCAGCCAGTGTAACGATCGTGGCGGGAACACTGCCGCTCGCGAGCCTTCTCACGACACGCCAATCGATACTGCGCGCGAAGCCGTGAACGAGACTGCCGCCCGTCTTGGTGACGGCCGCGTACAGCAGATCCGTGCCGACCGCGGTCGCCGGATGAACCCCAAATAAAAGAATCAAGAGCGGGGTCATGAGTGAGCCCCCGCCGACTCCGGTCATGCCGACCAAAGCGCCGACCGCGAATCCCGACAGCGAATAGAGCGGATCAATCATGAAAACAGGCCTCATTCCATCCCAGAGGCAGCCTTCAATCTAAGCATGGCGGCGCCCGGTAGTCATCGGGCGAAAATATGAAACGCCTATGCGTTCCCGCTGTTCCTCGCAATTTTCTGAAATGTGATGCCTGTTATCGCAACCAAAAAATACCTATTTGGTTCGGTAACAGACCCCCGGCCGCAAAAAGCGGCTACCTGCTGAAATGGATGGCTATTGTGCCGGATATCGTCACTGTCACGATCAATCCCGCCATCGACATTTTTGTCAACGTCGGGCGCGTCGAGCCAACACGGAAATTGCGCTGCTCGGCGCCGAAGCGTGATCCTGGTGGCGGCGGTATCAACGTAGCGCGGGTTGCACACCGCCTTGGCAGCAAAGTCGCGGCGATCTATCCGACCGGCGGCGCCATTGGGAAATTGCTGCATCGCCTGGTCGAGCGTGAAGGCATCGATAGCCTGGTAACGCCCTCACACGTTGAGACACGCGAGAATTTCACTGCCTACGAAGAACCGACCGGAAACCAGTATCGCTTCGTGCTTCCGGGCTCGGCGCTTCACCGCGCCGAATGGGAGGCGGTGCTGGACAAACTCACGACACTACCGGCGGCGCCGAAATTCGTGGTTGCCAGCGGCAGTGTGCCGCCGGGTGTACCGGAAGAATTCTTCGCGCGCGTCGCGCGGGCTGCAAAGCAGCTTGGCGCGCAGTGCATCATCGACACTTCCGGCGCGGCGCTGAAGGCAGCGCTCGCCGAAGGCGTCGCTCTGATCAAGCCAAATCTGGTCGAGCTCTCCGACCTCGTCGGGAGCCCGCTCGACAGCGACGAAGCACGCATTGCGGCGTGCCGCTCACTTACAGCGGGCGGACACACACGTGCGGTCGCACTCACGCTCGGGGAACAAGGTGCGCTGCTGGTGACGGCCGACCACGTCCTTCGCTCACAACCGCTCGCGATCGAAGCGGTGAGTACAGTTGGTGCCGGCGATAGTTTTGTTGGCGGACTAGTAGCCGCACTCGCCTCGGGCAACTCTACCCTCGAAGCATTTCGCGTCGCGGTAGCGGCCGGATCAGCCGCAGTCCTTTCGCCGGGCACAGAGCTTTGCCACGAAGACGACGTGAAACGGCTGCTCCCGCAGGTAAAGATTACCGAATTGGCCCACGCACTGGCGTAAAGCGCACGTCCAGAATTTCTATCGCCGGGTTGGGACGCGCGCCTGGGCTTCTGCCGGTGAGCGTATTTCGCTCCGTGCAACTTCAAGCATGCCCATCCAGATGATGAGCGGAAAATACAATAACAGCGGCATTTTTTTGCCTCGCGTTCGGTTCGCGGGGAAAACGCAGGGGGCTCGGCGGCGTTCCGCCGATCACACAGGCGTGTTTGCTCTCTGACTGAGTGGCAGCTTCGTTGACTGCCCGTCTTCAAATAGCGCCCGCATATCCTTCACCCATACGTTGCATACCTAAGCCGTAAGATATTCAGCGAGCGTGATTGCAAAATATTTTCGTTCTACGTGAGCGGGTTATTCCGGAGCGCCGGCGAGCAATTCAATGGGGCTGACGCTGTACGGTTGGCCGCTAGATCAATTTGTTAAACGCTTTTCGTATAGAATTGCATTTACCTACTATTAATAAACGGCTCAGAAGTGCCGTTATCGGACCCAGTAAGGCGCGTTTGATGTACCAGCACAGGTCATTGATTTCAGAACTTGAAGATGCTGTCCGGCGCGGCTCTCAGGAAAAACGCGCAATCACTCTCAAGCGCGTCACCGATTTATTTTTGGGCGAAAACGAGCGGCTCAATGAAGAGCAGATTCAAGTTTTCGACGAGGTTTTAGGCCATCTGATTACGCGGATGGAGTCAACGGCTCTCATCGAACTGAGTGAACGTCTTGCGCCAATTAACAACGCTCCGATCAAGGTCGTTCATACGCTTGCACGCGACGATGAAATCGCGATCGCTGGACCGGTTCTGTCGCTGTCGGATCGCCTGACCACGCCCGATCTTATTGAAATTGCCATGGCCAAAAGCCAATCCCATTTACTGGCAATCTCGAAACGAAGCAGCCTCAGCGAGTCTTTGACAGACACTTTAATCGAGCGCGGGGATCAACAAGTCATCCGCAAGTTAGCTGAGAATGTAGGAGCCCGGTTTTCCGAAAAAGCGTATGCGCAACTTGTAGACCAGCCGAGGGCCGACGAGACGCTTTTAGAAATACTCGGATTGCGTCTTGATATCCCGTTGCATATTTTTCGCCGCCTATTGCAACGCGTGACCGATGCAGTGCGAACGCGTCTTTTGGCGCTGGCTACACCTGAAAGGAGAGACGACATCAAGGAAGTCTTGGCCAGCATTTCGAATGAAGTTATCGAAAATGAAGAATTGGATCAGGATTTTTCCGCGGCTCAGCGCCTTGTCCAGCTGATGCGCGAAAACGGCGAGCTCAATCAAGTTGCGCTGCTGGAATTTGCAAAATCGCGCAAATATGCGGCAACGGTCACCGCACTTGCAACACTATGCTCCGCGCCAATTGATATGATCAAGCAGATGCTCGACGACGGCCGCAATGAACCATTGCT
The DNA here is from genome assembly GCA_049674125.1 of Pseudolabrys sp. GTDB lineage: Bacteria > Pseudomonadota > Alphaproteobacteria > Rhizobiales > Xanthobacteraceae > Pseudolabrys. The sequence goes on from JBATYN010000385.1 coordinate 7,679, forward strand.
GGTGCCATGTAAGGCTGCAGGACTCTCATGGCCTACCTTACGCGCTCTTTTACAAGATGACCTGCTCGGGAAAGTCGCTACGGAAGACGAACTTAAGAAACTGAAAAGTGACTATGCCAGGCTTTCGCCCGCGACCGCCAAAAAACTGCTTGAGTTTTGGTGCGAGCACCACATGCCGCAAAATTCATAAAGCGTTGGAGCCGGCGAAGGGAAGTGCTCCCTCGTATGCAGCTTGGGGAGCAAAACGCATTGCAAGCGTATTGTAAGAGCATTGCGCCTACTCGATGACCTCGTCGGCTGTGGCGAGCAGCGATTGCGGAATGGTAAGGCCGAGTGCCTTTGCGGTCTTGAGATTGATAATTAAATCGTATTTGGTCGGCGCCTGCACCGGTATATCGCCCGGTTTCTCGCCTTTGAGAATACGATCGACATATCCCGCGGCGCGACGGACAGGCTCGTGCGTATTCGGGCCATAAACCATCAGGCCACCGTCTACCGAGTAATAGCGATAAGGATAAATCGCCGGCATTTTGTAACGAGCGACAAGATCAATGATGAGCTTGCGATGAGCTGCCGTACCCCCCGCGGTAACGATTGCGCCGCCGTCCCCGGCACTCGCAAACGCCGCAAAGCCGCGCTCAATCTCTCCTGTGTCGCGCACGTCCAACGGCGTGAGCTCAACACCGAGAGACTGTGCCACCGAACGAACCGACGCGAATTGCCCGATGCCCGCAGCAGACGAAGGATCACGAAGCACCAATGCTCGCGTAATCCGCGGCGCGGCCTGCTTCAGCAATTCGGCCCATTTTCCGCTCATGCTGTACTCAAAATTCGAGAAACCCGTGGTATTGCCTCCCGGATGAGCCATGTTTTGGACGAACCCCGCGCCGACCGGATCGGGAACGTTCACGAAGACAATTGGAATAGTGCGCGTAGCTTGTTGCACTGCGCCAACCGACACGCTGCCGATGCTGACGATCACGTCGGGTGCGAGCGCGACTAGTTCTGTGGCGTAACGGCGAAGGCGGTCGATATCGCCGCCAACCTGGCGATTTTCGATATTGAGGTCGCGGCCGACCTGCCATCCCAGTTGCTGAAGAGCTTGCTGGAAAATTGTAAGCCGAACTTTTGCTTCAGGATCGTCTGATCCGAGGATGTTGAGCATGCCGACGAGGCGCGCGCGCTCGCCTTGCTGCGCGCGTGCTGCGACTGGAATTGCGACTGCACCGCCCAAAAAACTGATGAAATCGCGCCGTCTCATCGCTGCACCCGCGGCTCGAGACAGGATATCCTATTAGCTCAGGTTAGGACACTGGGAGCCGAATTCCGCTTTGGGTCAAAAGCAGACATTTTGCGA
>JBATYN010000386.1:0-3809 GCA_049674125.1 Pseudolabrys sp.
GCTGAGCATGAGCCGCGACGAAGCCACAACGGCCAAGACAGAAGCTGAATGCGCGCTGGGTGCATTTGCGCCGGCCTCCGATCTTGAAACGAAACTCGCGCAGGTGCGCGACGACATTACAGGCAAACGGGCAAAACTCGCCGAAGTGCGCGCCGAGCAACAAGCGATCGTGCGCGAAGCTGAACTTGCCGACCGGCGCCTGGCGACGCTTGCCGCCGACAAGACCGGTTGGCTCGAACGCCAACAAGGTGCGCGCAATCAGATCGCCACGCTCGAGCAGCGCACCGCCGAAGCCAAGCGCGACCGCACCGAACTTGAAAATGCACCGCAAATTTTCGCCGAAAAACGCGGCGCTTTGATCACCGAGGTTCAGACCGCGGAAGCTGCGCGGCGTGCCTGCGCCGACCGCTTGCAGGAAGCCGAAAATGCACTCGCCGAAGCGGACCGTGACGCCCGCGCCGCATTTGAATCCGCGAGCGCCGCCCGCGAGGACCTTGCCCGCGCCGAGGAACGGTTCGAAGGCGCCAAGCGCCGGCTCTCGGATATCGGCCGCGAGATCCACGACATGCTGGAGATCGAGCCGGCCGGCGTGGCAGAACTCGCGGAAATCAAGCCGACCGATCCACTGCCGGATCTCGCCGACGTCGAAGAAAGGCTCGAACGTCTGCGCCGCGAGCGAGAGCGGTTGGGCGCGGTCAATCTGCGGGCCGAGGAAGAACTCCGCGAGGTCGAGGCCCAGCACACATCGCTGACCACCGAGCGCGACGACCTGGTCGAGGCGATCAAGAAGCTGCGGCTCGGCATCCAGAGCCTCAACCGTGAGGCGCGCGAACGCCTGCTCACCTCGTTCGAACAAGTGAACAAGCATTTCCAGCATCTGTTCAGCCAGTTGTTCGGCGGTGGCACCGCCGAGCTACAATTGATCGAGAGCGATGATCCGCTGGAAGCCGGGCTCGAGATTCTCGCCAAGCCGCCGGGCAAGAAGCCCGCGACGTTGTCGCTGCTCTCGGGCGGCGAACAGGCACTGACGGCGCTGGCACTGATATTCGCGGTGTTCCTGACCAATCCCGCGCCAATTTGCGTGCTGGACGAAGTGGACGCGCCGCTCGATGATCACAACGTGGAACGTTTCTGCGATCTGCTCGACGAGATGATCAAATCGACGGACACGCGTTTCGTAATCATCACGCACAACCCGATCACCATGGCGCGCATGAACCGCCTGTACGGCGTCACCATGGCCGAACGGGGTGTCTCTCAGCTTGTGTCGGTCGATCTCGAAGCTGCAGTGCGGTTCCGCGAGGCGAGTTAGTTCCAAGCCGCCTCGATCGTGGGCGGCTGTGCGGGTTGAACCAGCCGCGGCTCACCAGCAAGCCAGGCGGAACTGACGCTCCACGTGTGGTCCTGCCCGCATGCCGGGCAGCACATGTGGGCGGCGATCTTCGGCAGCTTCCGGAACACGCTTGGTTCAGTCTCTATCGCGGTCGAGACCGAACGGCCTGTGACGGGACACCTGATCATCACCGAGCTCATGGGCTTTGCCCTCCGAGTTCGTGCCCCCCTTGCACCCTTAGGGATGGAACCGAGGGAACGTGACCGCATAACGACCGCGGGACGCCCTGTGGATAAAGTTTAGATGGTGGCTTTCGGGGCGGGAACCAATGCCCGGCGTCGGCGTTAATGCCGCGTGTATTTCAGCTGGGCGGCTCCCCCCTTACCCCCCGAATAGCCGTCTGGCGAAGAGACCCCGGGCTCAAGCTCGGGGTCTTTTTTTATTTTCCGCGCGTGGTCTTACCGTTCGTCCCCGCGAAAGCGGGGACCCAGGCTTGCGTTTTTGACTGGATTCCCGCCTGCGCGGGAATGACCGGAGTGGTTGACTATTAGCCTGCCTCCCGTCACCCCTACCCGGATGCCGTTAGCGTCGCGCATCGCATATGGGATAGACTTGGGTCAATAAACGTCGTTTGCCCCAATCTGGAGCCGTTCCATGTCCACCACCGGCTGGGTCGTTCTTGGTGTTGTTGTCGTGATCGTGATCTGGGCGATCAGCGTCTACAACAGCCTTGTCGCTATGCGGCAGAGGACCAACCAGGCCTTCGCCGATATCGACGTGCAGCTCAAACAACGCCACGACCTCATTCCCAATCTCGTCGAGACCGTCAAAGGTTATGCCGCGCACGAGCGCGGCACGCTCGAAGCTGTCATTCAGGCGCGCAATGCTGCGGTCGCGGCACCCGGTGTCGAGCAAAAGGTTGCCGCGGAAAATGTGCTCAGCGGGGCGCTGCGCCAATTGTTCGCGCTGTCGGAGAACTATCCGAATCTGAAAGCCAACGCGAACTTCCAGCAGCTGCAAAGCGACCTGTCCGACATCGAGAACAAGCTCGCGGCGTCGCGCCGCTTCTTCAACAACGCGGTTCAGGAATACAACACCGCCATCCAGCAGTTCCCGGCCGCGCTGTTCGCCGGGATGTTCGGATTCTCGCAACGCACATTCTTCGATCTTGGCGAGGACCGACCCCAGCTCGAACAGGCTCCGAGCGTGAAGTTTTAGAGTTACTGATTGACACTCGTCATGGCCGGGCTTGTCCCGGCCATCCATGTCTTGAGCTGAGGTAATTGGCCTGAAGTAAGACGTGGATGCCCGGCGCAAGGCCGGGCATGACGCTCGAGAGGCCGAGCTAGACATCATGGCCGCTTACGGACTCTATTCGCACATCCAGTCGAACAAGCGCCGGTCGATCGCGCTGCTGATCGGCCTGTTCATCCTGGTCTACGTGATGGTATTCGCCGGCGCGCTGCTGGCTGAGGGTCTCAGCGTTTATTCCTCTTACAACGCTCCGCCCATCGACTACCTCATCCGCGCGGCCGTATACGATTTCATCAAGGCGCTGCCCTTCGCCACCATCGGCGCGGTGATCTGGATCGTCATTGCCTACAAATTTCACCAGCAGATGATCGATGCCGTCGTCGGCGCCGAGCCTGTGACCCGGCGGGAAGAGCCGCGGCTTTATAATCTGCTGGAGAACCTGTGCATCTCGCGCGGCATCACCATGCCGACATTGCGCATCGCCGACGACGACGCGCTCAATGCCTTCGCCACCGGCCTCAACGAAAAGCAATATTCAATCACAGTGACGCGCGGGCTGATCAACGCGCTCAACGACAAGGAAATCGAGGCCGTGCTCGGCCACGAGCTCACACACATCCGCAACGGCGACGTGCGAATGCTTGTGATCGCGGTGGTGATCGCCGGTGTGATCTCGTTCTTTGGTGAGCTCATCTTCCGCATCTTTTTCCAGAATATGATGTGGGGCGGCGGCCGGCGGTCGAGCAGCGACGGGGACCGCAAGGGCGGCGCTGGTCTCGCCATCATCATTGCGGTGGCCATTATTGCAGTCGTCTGGGTTCTTTCCATCGTGATCCGCTTCGCGCTGTCACGTCAGCGCGAATATCTGGCGGATGCCGGCTCTGTCGAGCTCACCAAAAACCCCGACGCCATGATTTCCGCGCTACGGAAAATCGAAGGGCGTGGCGAAATTCCCCGTGCCAATTCCGCCGTGATGGAAATGTGCATCGACAATCCGCGCGTGGGATTTTCGAATGTTTTCGATACGCATCCACCGGTCGAGGCGCGTGTCGAGGCGCTGGTGAAATTCGCCGGCGGGCATGATCCGGGGCCGCTTGCGATCGAAACGACAGAGCCGCAGGGACAGGTGACCGACCAGTCCGGCGATAGTGCCGAGGCCGGCCCCTGGGGCGGCGCAGCGCAGGAACCCACGCCGCAATCGGGCCCGTGGGGACAGGAGCCC
>JBATYN010000387.1:0-10284 GCA_049674125.1 Pseudolabrys sp.
TAGCGGCACCCGGCGGCATAAAATGCCTTGATCGCATTTTGATAAGCGATCGCGAGGTCATCGAAAATCGCATCGCGGTCGGCATAAGCAGACTTCGCCACTGCGCCGGGTTCAAGCCGGAAGTGCATCACGCTCGGTGACGGGATAGTCATCTTCGGCACCACCTTAGTGTGTGCCTTCAAAAATTTGAAGTGTTCCACCATGGGGTGATTGGAGAAACCAATCTTGCCCGTGACCTTGATGCTGCGCGGCTTGGTCTGCACGCCCTGAAACTGAATACCGTGGTCAAGTTCGTAAATCTCGACACCATCAAGCATTCCGAAGAAATCGAAATGCCACCAGGAGCGCCGGAACTCGCCGTCTGTCGCGAATTTTAGGCCAATCTCCTCTTGCTTCTTGATGATTTTTTCAATCTCACGGTCCTCAACCTCCTTGAGCTGAGCCGCGCTGATCTCACCTTTCTCGCGCTTGGCGCGTGCGTCCTTGACCGGCGCTGTGCGCAAAATGCTGCCGACATGGTCGGCGCGAAATGGTGGCTTGGTCCTCTGCATATTGTTCCTCCGCGAATAGCCCACACTGGTCAGCGGGTCTTAGTTGCTTCGAGCCATAGCACGGCTGGCGCCGCGCCGTCTTGCGGCGGCTTCGCATGCGTAGTGTGCAGTTTCAAGCGTTCCGCCAAAGGAAAAATAATGCGGGGCGACGTCGCCGAGGTCGCCTGCCGCCGAAAGCGTCTCGATGATACGACCGGGGGCAACGTGGCCAACCAGACCACTCACGGCGCCCGATACCAAGCCGCGCAGTGAGGCAGCGACGCCGCAACGCTTGGCATACCGAAGCAGCGCCGGAACGCTGGTTGGGCCCGCCATGCCGATCTTCACCGGCTTGCCGATACCGCAGGCACGCAATTGCTTGAGCCAGGCCAAAATGCGCTCAGGCGAGAACGAAAACTGGCTGATGATATGAACGCGCAAGCCAAGCGCAGTGGCGGCGGCGATCTTCTCGTCGAGCGCGGCTTCCAAACGCCCGGCAGGAATGCGCGGATGGCCCTCGGGATATGCACCGATGCCGATCTCCTCGATGCCGGCCTCGCGCAGGCAGCCCCTCTGGATAACCGCAAGGGCGTCGGCGAATACTCCCGCTTTGTCGATATCACCGCCAATTAAAAGCAGCTGGCGCATATCAGCTTCGCCGCGAAGACCGGCAAGCAGTTCCTTCAGAGCGTCGGCGCTGGCAAGCCGCCGCGCGGCAATATGCGCGACGGGTTCTATGCCGGCCTTTCGTGCAGCAGCAGCCGTCGCGATAAGTTCATGTGAATCTTGCGTGGGTACGGCTGTTAAGTAGAGCGGCGTGTCGGCCGGAAGAGTTTCGGCCAATGCCTCAATCTCGGGCGCGTTCGGACGCGTGGCTTCGAGTGAAAAGCGCCGCATGAAGGCGGCGGACTCAGGCGCGGGAGGTTCGGCAGACATTCGCTTACTCGCGCCGGCGCGAGATCACGAAGGATTCATCGTAGAACCACAAGCCTCCGTGCTTCTGCAGGACCTCGCGCGTTGCCTCGATATAACGGCGATCGCTGTTCACGTCGGACAGGCGGTCGTCTTCTACCTGCGCTACATAAATCGCCGCATTCCAGGCGGCGAGCAACGTCGAAGTACCGATCGATGAGGAAATCTCCGACGGCAGAGTGTGCATATCATAGCGGAACAGCGAACGCTGATCTGCGTAGGCATTGAAATTAAGGTCGCGACCGGCCGAACCCAGGTCGTGTTTCACTTCCTTGAGCAGGTCGTGGCGGCTATGCACGAACGGATTGTCGTTCGGCCAGACTTTCTCGATGACCTCCATGCCAGGATCGTGCCCATAAGAGTGGATCGCAATCATACGGCCGCCGGGCCCGAGCGCGCGCGCAAGCGGCGCCAACACGCGCTTGGCCTTGAACTCGAGCGAAGCGCGCGCCCGGTAAGGCTGCGAAGCAATCACGAGATCGTAGTCAGCAACGGTGCCGCCCGGTTTGGGAACAATCTGGTCGAGCAAGAAGCGGTGGTCGTTGCGGTAGATCACCAGGATGACCGGGCGCTCATAAACGGGATTGCCGCTTTTCGCACTCACCCGTGCTTTCCAGTTTTCAGCCAGGAACGGCTCAAGATCTGTGATCTGCTTTTCGAAACTATGTGCAGTGTTGCCTTCCATCGCCAGTTCCTTCCAGACCAGACTGGTAGCCGCGCTCAGGGACTTCACTGCAAGCCAAGGCGCTTCGGAATAAGCGAGATTGGTCAGTACCAGCACGCTGGAAGGATGTTCGACGAAACGATCCGCCATCTTGTGAAGCGTGAGGCGGATGTCTTCCAGGCTGATCTCCTTGCCGACGATATAGAATGGCGTGGTCGGGAAGCGATCGTGCATGGAGCGCATCACGCGCGCGAGCACTGTGCCGTCGCCGACGCCGGCATCGAACACACGCACCGCGGGCGGGCGCGGATGGATATTGGCAAGCTCGAGATTGACCCGCGAGGCGATCTCCCATTTCTCCGAGCAGGTGTTCACGAACAGCAGATATTTCTGGCGATTGTCGAAGAAACGGAAATTGCGCTGCGGATCGTCGGTTGCGGCCCCCGACGCCATGGGTGGCGCTGGTGGCTTCACGACCGGCAGAACTCCCGGCGGCGTCGGTTCGAACAACACGCGACGCCGTGCCGGCGCACCATCAGAGTTGCGCGCCATGAACGCGCGAATGCGCTCAAGTGTGTCCGTTGTAATGCGGCCGCCGTTGCGCAGGCGGTTCGCCAGCTTGCCGTCGTTCACGGCGCGGCGACCGAAAGTCGACTCGGCAAGCCCGCGCGCGCGGCAAAATTCGGTGATCTCCTGGAGGATTTGCTCGTTCATTCCGGCGTTCCCTAACCGGCTCTCGATGGCCGTTGGTTCAAAGCGAACCAACTCCGCCTGCCGCCGTCAACAATAAAAGCGATGTTGACAAAGGTGGGCGAAGTGGGTGGGCAATTTGCCCACCACTAAATATCCAGTAAATCGAGGGAAATCGGATAATGCCCGGCCCCGGAAAGTTCGATGGAGTTCCTTGGGGCAGGAATTGGGGTTATTGCCCACCAGAACGTCCAAATTGTTGGGCAGAAATGGGCACCGCGTGACGGGGGCAACTTCTCAAAATCGCGGCCAAGTCCCCGCAAACCAAATTCGATCGATCAAATGTCGAAGAAAACCGTCTCGTTTTCGCCCTGGACGCGGATGTCGAACCGGTAGACCGGCAGCTCGCCTCGCATCTCCTTGTGGGCAACGAGAGTCCCGCGCCGGTCAGCAGGCACAAGCGTCAGGATGGGATCGGTGCTGTTTGTCCCCTCGTCGGCGAAATAGAGGCGCGTATAGATCTGCCGCAGCATACCCCGCGAGAAGATACAGAACGCGATGTGCGGGGCCTGCGCTTTGCCATTCGGGCCCGGCACCGACCCGGGCTTCACCGTGTCGAAACTGTAGACACCATTCTTGTCGGTTGCCGAACGGCCAAAGCCCATGAATTTTGTGTTTGGCCGCGGCCGCGTGTCGCTCGTATGGGCATAGCGGCCCTGCGGATCGGCCTGCCATATCTCGAGCATGGCGTCGTTGATCGGCATGCCGTCCCCGTCGAGCACGTGACCCTCAATGCGAATCTTGGTGCCTGAGGCATCAGCCGTCACCAGGTTAGCGCCCGCCGTTTCCTTCCAGTCATACAGGTCGTTCGGCTTCCAGTCGCAGCGACTGTGTGGCGCCAGACCGTAAGCAAAGAACGGGCCGACGGTTTGCGAGGGAGTGATGTCCGGCATCAGCTTTTCCTTTGCGTACGGCTTTGTCCGAAGACCGGCGTCCGCTTTTCGAGATTATGCGCTAGTGCTTGTCCGTGTCTTGCGGTGTCTGTTCGCGTCCGCGCAGCACGATATCAAAACGGAAGCAAAGCGCCCAATCTGGAATGGTGTTTTCCAAATCGAACTGCGAGATCATGCGCTGTCGCGCTTTCTCATCTGTAACCGAGTTAAAGATCGGGTCGAACGGGAAGAGGCAGTCGCCCGGGAAATACATTTGTGTCACGAGACGGGACAGGAATGAGTGGCCGAACACCGAGAAGTGAATGTGGTTCGGACGCCATGCATTGTGATGGTTGCCCCAGGGATAGGCGCCGGGCTTCACCGTGATAAAGCGAAAGTAGCCTTTCTTGTCGGTGACGGTGCGCCCCGCCCCGGTGAAGTTCGGGTCGAGCGGCGCCGGATGTTGGTCGACATTGTGAACATAGCGGCCGCAACCGTTCGCTTGCCAGATCTCCACCAGCGTATTCGGGATCGGACGCTTGTCCTCATCGAGCACATGGCCATGCACAATGATGCGCTCGCCCAATGGCTCGCCTTTGTGCTGCTTTGTGAGATCGGCATCGCCTTCCTGCACGGCATCATGGCCGTAGACCGGCCCCGACAGCTCGGACAACGTATGCGGAACGACGATCAGCGGCTTCGACGGTGAACGTTTGACCGTGCTTCGATAGCCGGGCGTGAGATGCTTGGGAAAGGCACTCAAGCTCTCCTTCGGGAAAACCAGCGTCATTCTCTCGTGTCCTTATGTCAGCGCTTTTAGCCTATTCGTTCGATCGCAAGCGATACGCCTTGACCCACTCCAACACACATTGTCGCAAGACCGATTTTGCCGCCCCGCTCCTCAAGACCATGTGCGGCCGTGAGTGCCAGACGGGCGCCCGACATGCCAAGCGGATGACCGAGCGCGATCGCCCCTCCGTGCGGATTAACGTGTTCGGCATCGTCGGCAAGTCCCAGCTGCCGCAAGCATGCCAGCGATTGCGAGGCGAAAGCTTCGTTGATCTCGATTAAATCATAGCTTCCAATTTTATGTTGAAGGCGCGCCATCAGCTTTTGCGTCGCGGGCACTGGTCCAATGCCCATGATGCGCGGCGGCACAGCAGCCGAAGCCATGCCGAGAATGCGCGCGCACGGCTTTAGCCCGTGTGCTTTCACGGCGGCTTCTGACGCGACAATAATGGCAGCGGCGCCGTCATTGACGCCCGAGGCGTTGCCTGCCGTCACGGTGCCAGGGTTACGGAACGGCGTTTTGAGCTTGGCCAGCTGCTCAAGCGTGGTGTCCGGACGGGGGTGCTCATCCTGGTCGACTTTGACCGGCCCCGCTTTGCCGCCCGGCACTTCGACCGCCACGATTTCCTTGGCGAAATAGCCTGAAGCAATGGCCTTTCCGGCGCGCTGCTGCGACCTGAGTGCAAACGCGTCTTGGTCGGCCCGTGTAACCTGGAAGTCTTCTGCAACATTTTCGCCGGTCTCCGGCATCGAATCGACACCGTATTGCTGCTTCATCAGCGGATTGATGAAGCGCCAGCCAATGGTCGTGTCATATATCTCAGCCGAGCGGGAGAAAGCCTCCTTCGCTTTGCCCTGTACAAAGGGCGCCCGTGTCATCGATTCAACGCCCCCGGCAATCGCAAATTCCATCTCACCGGCGCGGATTGCGCGCGCGGCGGTCCCTACCGCTTCGAGGCCCGAGGCGCACAGCCGGTTCAAAGTCACGGCCGGCACGCTGCTCGGAAGGCCGGCAAGCAGCAGCGCCATGCGCGCAACGTTGCGATTGTCTTCGCCAGCCTGGTTCGCACACCCGTAGTAAACCTCGTCGAGCTTTTCCCAGTCAATTTTGGGATTCCGCGCAATCAGCGCCTTGATCGGCACCGCGGCGAGATCGTCGGCGCGCACCTTCGCAAGCGCCCCACCGTAGCGCCCGATCGGCGTGCGCACGGCATCGCAAATGAAGACATCGCGTCCTGCCATCACGCCGCCTCCGCGTGCGCACGGTTGGTACGCGCATGAAGATCGCGCAGCACATCAAGCTCACGTTGCGTCGGTGGCGCCGTTTCGACGACTTTGGCCGCGAACTTCACCTGCCAGCCGGAATTTTCCTGAATCTGCTCGCGCGTGATACCAGGGTGAATGGAAACGACGGTCATTTCCTTCGTCTCGGGATCGGGTTCGAACAGGGCCAAATCGGTGATGAGTTTAGTGGGACCCTTCGTCTTCACGCCAAGCTTCGCGCGACTGTCACCACCGGAAACGTGACCAATCGACGTCACGAAATCGAGCTTGTCGACGAAACTGCGTTTGCCTTGCGCCATGATGATGAAAATTTCGCCGCACGACGTGGCAATCTCCGGCGCGCCGCCGCCGCCAGGCAACCGGACCTTTGGTTTATCGTAAGAACCAACCACGGTTGTGTTGAGATTGGCGAATTTATCGATCTGCGCGCCACCGAGAAATCCTACCTTGATGCGACCGCCTTGCAGCCAATAGCGGAACATTTCCTGCACTGACACCGTCGTCAACGCGGTCTCGCACAATTCGCCATCGCCAATCGACAGCGGCAATATGTTTGGCTTTGTGGCGAGCGTGCCCGACTCATAGATCAGTGTAATGTTTGGCGCATGGGTGAGGCGCGCGAGATTGCATGCGGCCGACGGTTGCCCAATGCCGACGAAACAGACATCGTCATTTTTCAGAGCACGCGCCGCTGCGACAGTCATCATTTCATTTGGCTTGTAGTCGGCCATTCGATTTACTCCGCCGCCACACGATGCTTGCGTGCGTATTGAGCGAAAGCGTCCGGCCCTTTCGCAAGCACATTTTCTTTTATCCAGGCATGGAAGGAATCGCGCTCACGCGAAATCGCGTCCCATTCCTTATAGAAGCTGTTGTTGCGCGGGTAATAACCCTGCGCATAGGACGGATAGGCCCCGCCCGGAACTTCAACAACGTGGCCGACGGTCCAATGCGGCAACACCACCGCATTGAGGCTGCGCTCGGGAAGTTCGTCGACGATCTCTTCGACCGTTACCACTGACCGTTTGGAAGCGAGCACGGCTTCTTTTTGCACACCAAGGACACCTTCGATCATCACGTTGCCGCCTTTGTCGGCGCGCTGGGCATGGATCACCGCGACGTCGGGGCGGTGCGACGGTATTGCGGCCAGCTCTTCACCAGTAAAAGGGCACGTCACGCGTTTGATTTTGGAATTCACCTTCGGCAAATCACCGCCGATGTAGCCACGGAATATTGCACAAGGCAGACCGGCCGCACCGGCTTCATAGGCATTGGCCATGGCGGCGTGGGAATGCTCTTCCAGCTCAAGCTTGTGTGGCCAGCCGTTCTCAATAGCATCCCTCAAGCGATGCAACGACCCGACCCCAGGGTTACCGCCCCATGAAAAAACCAGCTTGCTGACGCAGCCCATCCCGATCAGCTGATCGTAAATGAGGTCCGGCGTCATACGGATGAGCGTAAGTCCTTTGCGGCCCTGGCGGATAATCTCGTGACCGGCGGCATGAGGAATAAGGTGAGTGAAACCCTCGAGCGCGACGGTGTCACCGTCCCGGACGGTGGATTTAATTGCTTCGGCGAGCGACGAAATACGCGCCATATGGATTGGACCCCGGTTGCGAACCCGTATTTACGGCTGGCCATCGGCAGGGTCAAATGCGGGAACGCCTCAAAAGTTGGGGCTCCAACGGATCGAATGCCATGCTTGGCGATCAGGCGATTTTCACGATTTCTGCCGAGCTCGAGGCCATCACCAACCTTGGCCACACGCCATACGGACAACGGCGCATCATCGGCATTGTCGGCGGCAGCGTGCGCGGGCCGAAACTAACCGGGCGGATTTTGCCGGGTGGCGCCGATTGGCAGATCATCCGCAGTGATGGCGCCGCCGATATCAAGGCGCGTTACACCATCGAAACGGAAGCCGGCGCACTCATCATGGTGACCAGCGAAGGCCTGCGGCACGGGCCGCCCGAGGTGATGGAAAAGCTCGCGCGAGGCGACAATGTAGATCCCGATCGGTACTATTTCCGCACCGTGATGCGGTTCGAAACTGCCGATCCGGCGGTCGACTGGCTTAACAGAATTTTGGCCCTTGCGCGCGGCCAACGGCAAGCGCGGGCGGTGCGGCTCGATGTCTACGAGGTAAAATGATGAAAGAGCGGCTCGCAATCAGACTTCCGTCCTCGCTCGTCGCTGAGCGTGACGAAGCGGTTGCCATTTTGCGGCTCAATCGAGCACACAAGCGCAATGCACTTGATGATGAGACGATTATTGGCATCGAGCAATTCTTTTTATCGCTTCCGGACGGCACTGGCGCCGTGTTGCTTGCGGGCGAAGGTGAGCATTTCTCCGCCGGCCTCGATTTGTCCGAACTGAAGGAGCGCGATGTCACAGAAGGCATCGCTCACTCCGGCTTATGGCACCGCGCTTTCGAGAAGATTCAATTTGGTAAGGTGCCGGTGGTCGCGGTGCTCCACGGTGCCGTGGTCGGCGGGGGACTGGAGCTTGCGGCGGCGGCGCATGTGCGCGTTGCCGAACGATCGGCCTATTACGCGCTGCCCGAGGGCAGCCGCGGCATTTATGTCGGTGGCGGCGGTTCGGTGCGGCTGCCGCGGCTGATCGGCGTTGCGCGCATGATGGACATGATGCTCACAGGGCGCACATATTCGGCCGAAGAAGGCCAGGAGATCGGACTGACGACGTATCTCGTCGAAGCGGGCAAGGGCTTCGCCAAAGGGCTCGAGCTCGCTCAACGCATCGCGCAAAATGCACCGCTCACCAATTTTGCCGTCATGCACGCATTACCGCGCATCGCCGAAATGAATCCGGCCAGCGGTTATGCGGTCGAAGCCTTCATGGCGGCGATCGCACAAGCCGACCCAGGCGCAAAAGAGCGCTTGAAAGACTTTCTCGAGAAACGCGCACCAAAAGTGACACGCAGTTAGCCGATGACGAGCGCCGCCAAAGAAACTGAAAATCACACGGTTGTGCCGCTGCGGGCCGTGCGGCTCGGAAAGCTCGATCCTGTGCTCGAACAACGCGGCGGAGGCATCATCCATATTCGCGCGGCACAAGGGCTTGGCCCTTATCACGACAAACTCAGCCAGCCGCTCGTACATTGGGCAAAGATTGCGCCTGAACGGATATTCCTCGCACAGCGCGATATGCAAGGTCAGTGGCGCAAGCTCAACTACGCGGAGGTCCTTTCCGACGTCAAACGGATCGGCGCTGCGCTACTACGACGCGGATTATCGGCGGAACGTCCGGTCGTAATCCTGTCAGGCAATGACATCGAGCACGCACTGCTCGCTCTCGCAGCGATGTATGTTGGCATTCCCTATGCCCCGATCTCTCCAGCCTACTCGTTAATGTCGACCGATTTCGGAAAGTTGCGCGCGATCATTGAGCTCCTGACGCCCGGTCTTGTATTTGCCAATGATGGCGGTCCGTTTGCACGCGCACTCTATGAAACCGTGCCGGACGAGCTCGAGCTGGTGGTCACGCGAAACCCGCTCGGCGACCGCAAGACGACAACGTTTTCAGAGCTTGGAGGCGCCGAGGATTTGGCGGGCGTCGCAGACGCGCATTCGCGTGTCATGCCCGACAGCATCGCCAAATTCCTATTCACCTCCGGATCGACCGGAAACCCCAAGGCGGTCATCAATACGCATCGCATGCTGTGCTCAAACCAGGCGATGCTCGCGTCAGGCTTCGCCTTCGTCGCCGATGAACCGCCGGTGGTTGTCGATTGGCTACCGTGGAGCCACACGTTTGGCAGTAATCACAATTTTAACATGGTGCTGACCAATGGCGGCTCGCTCTACATCGACGATGGTAATCCGACGCCAGTGGGCGTGCCGAAAACCGCGAGAAACTTGCGCGAGATTGCGCCAACAATCTATTTCAATGTCCCAAAGGGCTACGAAGCGCTGATTCCCCATTTCCGTGCCGACGACACATTGCGCCGCAACTTTTTCAGCCGGTTGAAAGTGCTGTTCTATGCGGGGGCGGGATTGAATCAGACGACGTGGGATGAGGTTACGCAGCTCGCAGTCGAGACCACAGGCGAGCGCATTATCTTCTTGTCTTCGCTCGGGTCGACCGAGACGGCTCCGCTGGCGCTGGCCTGTTCATGGGATTTCGATCGTCCGGGCAATATCGGACTGCCGGCACCTGGCGTTGAGCTCAAGTTGGTCCCAAATGAAGGAAAGCTGGAAGCCCGATTGCGCGGCCCGCACATTACGCCAGGGTACTGGCGGCAAGAGCATTTGACCCGCGATGCGTTTGACGAGGAAGGCTTTTACAAAATCGGTGATGCGCTGAAATTCGTCGATCCGAACGACCCGAGTAAAGGTCTTTTGTTCGACGGCCGCATCGCCGAGGATTTCAAGCTTTCCACCGGGACATGGGTGAGCGTTGGCCC
>JBATYN010000388.1:0-3381 GCA_049674125.1 Pseudolabrys sp.
GTCAGCCATTGTTCAGTTCCTATAGGTTCGAACCAGAGATATTGAGTGTTGAGCCGTCAGGCCGCCGCGCTCTTGGAAGCGTAAGCCTGGACCACGCGCGCAACTTTCGCCGCGGGCGCATTTGTGAGTTGCGCAATTTTGGTCGCCGGAGCCTGAAGGAGTCCGACGACCTTGGCGCGCAATTCATCCAGCGACGGCAGGGCGGCTAGCGCCTTAACGCCACTGGGGTCCAGAGCAGTCTTGCCCATCGCTCCGCCGAGAATGACGAACCGTTCGTTCGCCTTGGCGAAATCGATGGCCACTTTCGGCGCCGCTACCGGATCACCCGAATAGGCGAGCACAGTTGGCCCCGTCAACAGGGGCGCGATGGAAGCAGCGTCGGTGTCCTTGAGCGCGATCTTGGCGAGACGATTCTTCGCGACCTTCACTTGCGCGCCCACCTGCTTCATCTGCTTACGCAGAGTCTGCATCTGGGCAACGCTGAGGCCGGAATAGTGAGCCACCACCACGACATTCGAGGTCTTGAAGACCCCGCTCAGTTCAGTGATGGACTCCGCTTTAGCCGCTCGATCCACTGCAAGCTCTTTCCGGTTTGACGGTTGGCCCGCGATGCGCGGGAACCGCCGGGTTGCTACCAGCCGTCCCGCTTGAAGTTCACGCGCAGCGAACCGGGGCAGGACGACGTTTGAAAGCCTGCCCCCCGAAACGGCATTGCATCCGTCATCGGGTCTTCGAGGTTCGAACCAAACTCGCGCACCTTATCGGCGCGCAAACTCGGGTCGCTTCCCCGTCTGTGCTGGCCCCATCGCAGGGATTAAGCGTCCGGCCTTGCTGGCCTTCGGCACCGGCAGTCTTGGACAGGTCAACCGTCCGTTGTCGGACGATCTTACGCGGCTCACATTCACAATGGCGCCGGGCTCTCCCTTTTTAGATGTCCCTGCAGGGGTATCCAAAAGGAATATGTTCCGCTCACCATAGGTTTGTAGAGACGCGCAAAGGCGTGCCGACAAATTGGGCCGGCACGCCCGATGCAGCTCATTTAGACCTTCGCCGCGGCCTTGCCAAGGGTCTTTTCGCCAAATTACCAACGAAAATTGAGCCCTTACCAGGTCACCGCTAGTGGGTGGCACCTGCGCCGAACAGGCTCGGGATTTCTACCTTCACCCCAGGCCCCATCGTCGAGGAAATTGCCACCCGATTGATATAATGGCCCTTAGCCCCGGCGGGCTTGGCTTTCTGAACGGCGTCCGCAAAGGCTTTGATGTTCTCGATGAGCTTGTCTTCCGAGAATGATGCCTTTCCGACACCCGCCTGGACGATCCCTGCCTTTTCGACCCGGAACTCAACCGACCCACCCTTGGCACCTTTAACGGCGTTCGTGACGTCCATCGTCACGGTGCCAACTTTCGGGTTTGGCATAATGCCGCGCGGGCCCAGCACCTTACCGAGACGCCCGACCAGCGGCATCATGTCAGGAGTGGCGATGCAGCGGTCGAAATCGATCTCGCCTTTATTGACCTTTTCAACCAAGTCTTCTGCGCCGACGACATCGGCGCCAGCGGCTTTCGCTTCATCGGCCTTGGCGCCACGCGCGAACACACCGACACGCAAGGTGCGGCCAGAACCGTTCGGCAACGTAACAACGCCGCGTACCATTTGGTCCGCATGTGTTGGATCAACGCCGAGATTCATCGCTATCTCGATTGTCTCGTCAAATTTCGCCTTCGCGCGCTCTTTTACTAATTTGACCGCTTCAGCGATCGGATAAGACTTATCGCGGTCGACACCCTCGCGAATTGCTTTTGTGCGTTTTCCGATTGTCATGGCGGTTACTCCGTCACCGAGAGGCCCATCGAGCGGGCAGAGCCTTCAATCATTTTCATTGCTGCCTCGACGGTGTCGCAGTTCAAATCTTTCATCTTTTGTTCGGCAATTTCGCGCACTTGCTTCTTGCTGACCTGCCCGACCGGTTCACGGCCCGGAGTTTTCGAGCCGCTGTCCAACTTGGCTGCCTTCTTCAGAAAATAAGAGACCGGTGGCGTCTTCATCTCGAAGGTGAAGGAGCGATCCTGATACGTGGTGATGACCACGGGGATCGGAACGCCCTTCTCCATCTTCTGGGTCTGCGCGTTAAACGCTTTGCAGAACTCCATGATGTTGAGCCCGCGCTGGCCAAGCGCCGGCCCGATCGGGGGCGACGGATTGGCGGCACCGGCCGGCACCTGCAATTTGAGGAATCCAGTAACTTTCTTTGCCATGTCTCACTCCGTTAGTGGTGCGGATATTGACGGTTGGCGACCGCCTCACCTCCCACGCATTGCGCGCCATACTTGTAGATGTTCAGGCGTAGCGCCCCACCCGAACCAATTCGCTAAAGTTTCTCCACCTGCCCGAATTCCAGTTCGACGGGTGTCGCACGGCCAAAGATCGACACCGCAACCTTCACCCGCGAACGGGCTTCGTCGACTTCTTCCACGACGCCGTTGAACGAGGCGAATGGCCCATCGGACACGCGCACTTGCTCGCCCACTTCGAACGACACCGCAGGCTTCGGCCGTTCAATGCCTTCCTGTACCTGATGCAGGATACGATCAGCCTCCGCATCTGAAATCGGCATCGGCTTTTTATCGCTGCCGAGAAAGCCGGTGACCTTCGGCGTGTTCTTGATGAGGTGGTAGACCTCGTCGGTCAAATCCATCTTCACCAGCACGTAGCCGGGAAAGAACTTGCGTTCTGTTTCGACCTTGCGACCACGGCGCGCCTCGGTAACCTTTTCCTTGGGAACCAAAACTTCGCCGATATGTTCGGCAAGACCACGCTGCTTGGCTTGTTCGCGTATCGAGTCCGCAACCTTGTTTTCGAAATTTGAGTAGGCGTGGACGATGTACCAGCGCTTGGGCTTGGTCGGGGTCGTCGTTTCAGTCGCTGTATCGTTCATTGCTCTTGAACCTTCAGGTTCCGATGCCGAGCACGAAGGTAACGGCAATTCGGATCAATTGATCCGCGACCAGGAAAAAAACCGACGCGATTGCCACCATAACGAAAACCATTGCGGTGGTAATCGCGGTTTCCCGGCGCGACGGCCAAGTCACCTTGCGAGTCTCCTCGCGCACTTCCTGGAGAAATTTGAAAGGAGACGTTGCCATATAGTGAAGCTCTAGTTCCTAGCGGTAGTCCAACGAGTCCCAATAATGTAGTCACGGTCGTCGCATTTGCTCAGGCCGTTGCCGGCAATCCGGCTACCCTCGAACCTGGCAGGAGTGGCAGGACTCGAACCTGCAACCCCCGGTTTTGGAGACCGGTGCTCTACCCATTGAGCTACACTCCTCCGTAAAGCGGATGCGGCGGACCGTAGAGGCCCGCCGCGGCGATGTCATGCAT
>JBATYN010000389.1:0-1504 GCA_049674125.1 Pseudolabrys sp.
GTTCAACATAGATGCGCAGCGTGACATTGCGCCCAGACATGGTCACGAAGCGATCTTCGACGCATGCTAAATCGCCGCCGACCAGCGCGAAAAGATAGGAAGGCTTTGGATGCGGGTCGTGCCAAACCGCGAAATGGCGGCCGCCCGCAATCTCTCCGCGTTCGATGAGATTGCCGTTGGAGAGCAATATCGGCGTGTCTTTTTTGCCGGCCTCGATGCGTGTCGTGTAGACAGCCATGACATCGGGCCTGTCAGGAAAGTACGTTATGCGGCGAAACCCTTCCGCTTCGCATTGCGTGCAAAAAGTGCCACTCGACCGATAAAGGCCCGACAACTGGGTGTTGGCGGATGGATCGACCAGCGTCTCGATCTCAAGCGTGAACGGGCCATTCGGCGGCTGCGGAATGGTGAGGTGTTCCGGTGTCGCGACATAGCTGTCCGCAGGCACTGTTGCTCCGTTGAGCTTAAGCGAAACAAGTGACAGCCCGTCGCCGTCGAGTACGACTGGTGCGGCAGCGCTGTTCGGATTTGGCATAAGCGAGAGCGTCGCCCGCACTTTTGCTGCTATCGGATGCAGCGACACATCGAGCGAAACAGTGCTCACCAGCCAGTCGGGCGGACGGTAGTCCTTCAAGCGGATGGGTTGGGCAGTGTCGGTACGCATGCCTTCTAACCTAGGTTGTTCTTAGTTCCATAAGATGCGAGCCTAACGCATCGGCTCGGCGTGGCCGATAACCCGCTTGATTGAAGGCGATCGCTGTCTAACAGATCGCTCGAGCGCATCAACGCTTTCATGAACGTTCTGCACGCTCAGCTTTGGGTCGACGCGGCAGTGGAAATTGACGATCTCTCCCTCGTCGGTCTCGCGTACGCGCACATCGTGGACTTCGCGAATGTTGCGGCTCTCGGCGGCGAGTTCAGACAGGGCGAGGGCGACAGCTTTGACCCGCTCGGGCGGCGCTTCGCGGCCGGAGGCGTCCTGCGGTTCGAGTGGCTCGATGTGAGTCTCCACCTCGACGCCGGGACCGAGCTCTGCCGCGATCGCCGCTTCCAGGTTATCCGCCATTTCGTGCGCGGCGAGCAGGGAAAGCTTTCCGTCGACTTCGAGGTCAAGCGACACCGCCAGCCGCCCTTTAAGGTCGTGCACTGTAACATGATGCACCGCAAGCGCGCGATTGCGCGCAATGACCATCACGCTATCGAGAACACTTTCATTGTTAAGCGCGACCGGGTCGGTCGTCACAACCGGTTCAGCACCAGGAATCTGCTTGCGGATAGCGTTGGCGACGTCATCCTTAAGCGCGCTCACACGATCAAGCGGCAGTGTGCGACTGACGGCGACGCCAAGGTCGATGAAGGTCTTCTCGCCAGCGGCGCGCGCGCGAACCTTTTCGACTGCCACTACGCCTGGTACGCGCGTGGCAATAGCAGTGATCTTTTCTGCCGCCCCTGCCGGTGCGACATCGATGAGGGTGTCGATGGTGCGTTTGCCGAGCCGCCAGCC
>JBATYN010000390.1:0-5132 GCA_049674125.1 Pseudolabrys sp.
CGCCTAAATAGTCCTAGGACCGGAAGAAGCATAGCAACCGGCCGCCATGTCGGTGTAATATCAAATCAAAAAGTAGGGCCGGAAACGTATCGACCGCATCATGGCGTTTGATCCAGCGAGTGAATTCGCGAAATACCTTCGCGGCAGGAATCATCTTGCGGGCGAAGCGAATTCGCTCAACCTGCAGACACAAGAACGCAATGAACGAACGTTCCGCAAAATATGGGAGTTGTCCGATCTTTCGGCTAGCGATTTTGCCGACGAAGTGGCTGGATTTTTTAGACTCCCTCGGGTGAACTTGCCGGCTCTGCTGGCCGCGCCGTCCCTGGTAAAACAGTTTGCCCAACGGTTCCTTCGCGAAATGATGGTCTTCCCTTATCAGGCGACAGATGGGGCGCTGATGCTCGCGGTCGCCGACCCAAGCGATTCCGCCGCGGTCCGCGCTGCGGCGATCGTACTCGGCAACGAAGTCAATATCAGCATCGCATCGTTCGAGGACATTGAGACCATCCTCAATCAGCGCCTCGTCGACGAAGATGTTTCTGCGCCGGGAGGCGGGGAATCCGCAGACGCCCGTGAAGACGACATCGAGAGTCTCAGAGATCTCGCCAGCGGCGCGCCGGTGGTCCGCGCCGTCAATGACATGCTCGAAAAAGCGGTAGAACTACGCGCCAGCGACATTCACATCGAGCCCTTTAGAACCGGACTGGTCGTGCGCATGCGAGTTGATGGCCTGCTGCGCAATGTGCCGGTAGCGGCCGCCGCGTTGCCACAGGCTATCATTTCTCGCGTCAAGATCATGGCCGGCCTCAATATCGCGGAGCGCCGCCTGCCCCAGGATGGCGCGGCGCGCGTTCGCGTGGCGAGGTCCGACCTCGACCTCCGAGTCGCCATCATGCCGACGCAGTATGGTGAGTCGGCCGTAATCCGATTGTTGCCGAAAGAGACCGGCTTGCTTGCAATCGAGAAGCTCGGATTTTCGTCCGCTGACGAAGCCGCGCTGCGGAGGTTGTTGGCGCTTCCGCATGGCATGATCGTCGTTACAGGTCCGACTGGCAGTGGCAAAACGACAACCCTCGCGACGATGCTCTCAGTTCTCAACGAACCGACGCGCAAGATTCTTACCATCGAGGACCCCGTCGAATACGAACTTCAAGGCATCAATCAATCACAGGCAAAGCCCGCTATCGGCCTGACCTTTGCCATGGCCCTCCGCGCGTTCGTTCGTCAGGACCCCGACGTCATCATGGTCGGCGAAATTCGTGACCAGGAAACCGCGCAGATCGCGATTCACGCGGCACTAACGGGTCACCTCGTCCTGACAACGCTGCACACCGAAACCGCGGCGGCAGCGGTGCCACGCCTGCTTGACCTCGGGGTTGAAGGATTCCTGCTAAAATCGACGCTACGTGCCGTTATCGCCCAGCGCCTGGTGCGGCAGTTGTGCGATCGATGTAAGACACAACGAAAGCTGTCACGAGCCGACCTTGCCGGCGACCCGCGCTATAGTGCGGTCGGTTTAAAGGTTGGCGAAACGATATTCGAGCCCGGTAAATGCGAGCGATGCGGGGGCACAGGCTATCGTGGCCGAGTCGGGGTATTCGAGGTCCTTCAGGTTACGGAGGAGGTGCGGCACCTCATCAACGTGCAAACCGACTCTGTATCGATTGATAAAGCCGCGATGCAGGCCGGAATGACCACCATGGTCGAAGATGGAGTGGCCAAGTGCCGAGCGGGGGTAACGTCCCCCGCCGAAATCCTTCGTGTCACAACAATACGGTAACGCGATGCGGAATTTTCGCTATCTCGCGATGACCCAGGGCGGTGAGATCGTAAACGGATCGATTTTCGCTCCGACTGCTGCTGAAGTCGCCCATCGCATCGAATATCTTGGTCTCGTTCCGATCGAAACGATCGCCGAGGAAGGCACGGCTGCCGTTCCGCGCCTGTCGATGGGACTCTTCAATCGGCCGCGCGCGGAAGATGTTACCATTTTTACCCGCGACCTCGCGCTACTTCTCAAGGCAGGAGCGCGTCTCGACAACGGCCTTGAGTTACTCGCCGACGATAGCGATCTCGGACGATTGCGCCCTATCGTAAACAAAATTCGCGCCGGAGTTCTGGCAGGCGAAAGTTTTGCCGAGGCGGTCGCTCTGCATCCCGCCTATTTCCCCGCGATTTATGTAGCCCTCGTGCAGGCTGGTGAGACCTCAGGCAAACTCACCTACATCCTCGAGATGCTCGCCAATGAACGAATGCGGGCGGAGGCTTTACGCCGGAAAGTCATGGACGCTTTGCATTACCCCGCATTCATCCTCATTGCGGCGTCATGCGTGCTAATGTTTTTCATTTTGTTTGTATTGCCACAATTTTCTTCGGTGCTGCGCGACTTCGGCGCGAAGACAGATTCTATGATCAATACATTTCTCGGCCTTTCCGAATTTCTGCGCGGACACGGGCTCGAAATTGTTGTCGCGTTAGCGACCATGTTTGTTAGTTGCTGGCTCGCACTGCGCCGACCCGGCGTCCGCGCCGGAATCATCTCAAAACTGTCCCGGGTGCCAGGGATTTCCTCGGTGTCTAATTACTATCGTACCGCCCTCTTCTGCCGCAATCTGAATATCCTGTTGGGTAGCGACGTGACGCTTACCGCAACGCTGCGGATCCTGGTTGACATCATGTCTGTCACCGGAGGCGTATCAATTTGGCTAGCGGCTGCCGATCGCGTTCGCCATGGCGGAAAACTTTCAGACGCTCTCGCGGCCTCGGCCATATTGCCTACCATGGCAATTCGCATGCTCCGTATTGGCGAGGAAACCGGGCAATTACCAACACTGGCCGGACGCATAGCCGAATTCTATGAAGCCAAATTGCAGCGTAGTCTTGACCGGGTGGTCGCCGTCGTCGGCCCGCTCGCTATCATCAGCATCAGCATCGTAGTCGGCGGTCTGATCGTGTCGATCATGACCGCTCTCCTCTCCATCAGTCAAATCGTCGAATGATGAGGATAAGGTAGGTCCGTTATGGCACACATCGAAACATCTCAGTGCAAGACCAGGCAAGGCGCTTCGCACAAAAGCCGCGAGCGCGGATTTACACTCGTCGAAATATTGGTCGTTATCACGATCATCGCTCTTATCATGTCGCTAGTCGGGCCGCGCGTGCTCAATTATTTGACCGAGTCGAAGGTCAAGGCCGCGAAGATCCAGATGCAGAGCTTTTCGAGCGCGCTCGATCTGCTTTACCTCGATACGGGACGGTATCCCTCGTCCGCCGAAGGGCTGACCGCGCTTGTGAAGCCTACAAGCGCCATGTCCGGATGGAATGGACCGTATCTCAAAGGCGGCAGCGTACCGAACGATCCATGGGGCAAGCCCTATGTCTATCGGTCGCCGGCAGAGCGCAGCAGATTTGAAATTATGTCGTACGGGGCCGATGGGCAGGAAGGCGGAACCGGAACAGCGGCGGATATTACTTCGGCAAACAATGACTAGGGGTTCGATAAGAGAAGACGGGTTTACCCTGCTCGAAATGGTCTGCATCCTTGCGATCATTGCGATGCTGGCCACTGTTCTGCTGCCGAGCATTCCGCGCGACACTTCGCGCCCACGGCTCGAGGCCTATGCTGTCGAAACAGCCTCCTTGCTCAAAGGGGATAGAACCGCGGCAATCCGCAACCGCGTTCAGATCGCGACGCAAATTGATGCGGGGGCGCGTGCGCTCCGCTCTGGCTCGACCGGGAAAATCTTGCGCGTTCCTGATGATGTTGTCTTCGACGCGTTATTTCCCAGCCGCTGCACCGAGCGCCCTGCATTCTCCACCATCAGCTTCTTTCCAACCGGAATGTCATGCGGCGGCACTATCTTGTTGTCTCGCCTCGGCACCACCTACGAGATTCGCGTGAATTGGCTGACCGGAGGAATTGAAATTGCGTCGAACAGTACGCTGTGAAACCCGCGCCAGAACTGCTGGTTTTACGATCATTGAAGTGCTGGTCGCGATTGCGGTCGTAGCCATCTCGTTGACCGCGATCGGCGCACTCACCGGCGTAACGACACGCGGCGTGCGTTCGCTCGAACAACACGTCGCGCTCGTCGAAGCGGCGCGCACTTTGGCCGCCAGTCTGCCGTCGCGCACGCAACTTACGTCTGGAGAAGTCACCGGTGATCTCTACGGCAATCGCTGGCGCATGGCCGTTTCACCGTTCTTCGGTGGCGCCGTCGCGCCGGAGGCCGACTCGCCCTGGGTCCCGGAAACCATATCGATCCGCGTCCAATCGCCCTCCGGCGCCGCAATTAGTCTCGAAACCGTACGTCTGCAGCGAAAGCGCCAATGATGCGACACGGCATGATCCGATACGGTCGCAACAAATACGCCGCGGTTTCCGGCTTCACGCTCCTCGAAGCGCTTGTAGCGACTGCATTGATGGGCGTGATTTTGGCCGCGCTCGCGTCAATCACGTCGCAATGGCTGCCGAATTGGAACCGTGGAATTGCGCGCGCCCAGCGCAGTGAACTTGTTAGCATCGTCCTGGATCGGCTCGTCGCTGACGTCGGAGCATCGGAGTTCATATCGCCGAACCGCGACACCAAAGCTCCGATATTCGATGGAACCGAATTTTCTGTCACGCTTGTACGATCTTCGGTCGGGCCCAATATCCGTCCTGGTCTCGAAATTGTGCGAATTGCGGAGCTCAATGACAAAAGCGGAAAAATTCTGGTCAGATCAACAAAGCCATTTGCGCCATTTGTGCCGAACACGGTGGCCGTCCGACAACCTGATTTCGCCAATCCA
Organism: Pseudolabrys sp.; assembly: GCA_049674125.1. Classification (GTDB taxonomy): domain Bacteria; phylum Pseudomonadota; class Alphaproteobacteria; order Rhizobiales; family Xanthobacteraceae; genus Pseudolabrys. The sequence continues at coordinate 4,795 of JBATYN010000390.1, forward strand.
GTTGTTCTTCTCCGCTCGCCATACCGCATTTCATTCGCCTATGCAGGGCATGACGGAATTTGGAAGAGCTCCTGGCAGAATGCTAGCGAATTGCCAGCCGCCGTTCGCCTGACGGTTCGCGACGCAACGTCCGGACGAATGCTATCGGTTTCAACTACCGCATTGGTTCATGTCGACGTGCCGGCGGCGTGTGCCAGCGAAAAAGGCAAAGATGATTGCATCGGCCTCCCGGGGGGAAACAACGACCAACCTAACAATAACCCGGCGCAGGCGAGCCCCGCCAAACAGCGGACCTGATGTCGATGACGGTTCATGAACCTAACTGCTCGCCTTGGCCC
>JBATYN010000391.1:0-4936 GCA_049674125.1 Pseudolabrys sp.
CGCCGATATTGATGAACCCGTCGGAGGTTTCGAAAACGCCCATCGGCGTTGAATAAGGATGATCATTGCCTGCTTGTCCCGGCACGACGCCGTCGATGAGATAACGCGCCGCCTGAAAATCCATCAACGCGATTTGCGCCTCCAGTAAAGAGGTTTGCACCCATTGGCCAAGGCCGGAGCGCTCACGCTCAGCAAGCGCAATCAGGATTCCTGCCGCGGCGTAAATTCCGGCCGAACTGTCGGCCACCGCGATCCCGGCGCGCATCGGTCCCTCGCCAGGCATTCCCGTCACCCACATAAGTCCGCCCATGCCCTGCGCTATCTGGTCAAATCCAGCACGTGTTCGATAAGGGCCGCTCTGCCCGAACCCTGAAATGGACGCGAGAATGATGCGCGGATTGACGGCCTTGAGTGCTTCGTATGCGATCCCCATTCGCTCTTTGACGTCGGGTCGAAAATTTTCCACCACGACGTCGGCGCTCTTCACCAGCCGCATAAAGATTTCGTGACCGGCTTTCTCTTTGAGATTGAGCGTTAGCGAGCGTTTATTGCGATGGAGATTGAGCATGTCGGAACCATCGCGCGCGCCGCTCATGCCTTCGTTCGGGTCGACGCCGGGAGGCGCTTCAATCTTGATTACGTCAGCGCCAAAATCGCCCAGGACACGGCAACACGTCGGTCCGGCGCGCACGCGAGTAAGGTCCAGTACCTGGAGCTTCGCCAGCGCGGTTGAAGGTTGCGGAGCGCTCATTACATTGGGGTCTCGTTCGACGCGGTCACCAGGTCGCACACTGCGTCGGGAATACGCGCGTGCCAATCGCTTCGACTTTGCACTGCCTTGCCCAGTGCGATCAATGCATGATCGGACAGCGGTTTGCCGATAATTTGCATGCCGATCGGCATGATGCGGTCGTCGAATCCGACAGGAATAGCAACTGCGGGAAAGCCGAGCATATTAACGAAACGCGTCCATCGACTGAGCTGATACAACGTTTTGGCGTTGAATAACGGCGAGCGCGGATCGCATTCGGGAGCAGGCGGAGTGCGGACAGAAAGAACTGGCAGGACGATCGCTTCGGCATTCTGAAAGATTTGATCGATGAAGGCCGCAGCTAGTTGCCGGCGCGCCGAGACACTGGCCGCAAGAGTTGCGTCGTCGATGGTAAATCCCTTCACCAACCGTTTCGTTAAGACCGGATCTAGCAATCCGCCTGTCATCAGCGTCTGATGCGTGCGAGCCGCCTCCGCTTGCATGATCGTAAACACGTGTGGGTCAATCGCTTCGATGGCTGCGATAGCATCGCAATGGCCAATCTTGACCCCACAATCGGCTATCGCCTCGATGCCGTCGCGGCATGCTTTGGCAATTGGCGCCTCGGCGAGGCTAAGGACGTCGCTGACGACAGCGACCTTAGAAATCGGCTCACTGTGACGCGATTGAAACAGGGCCTCAGCGGCAGCGCTCATTTCCGATGCGCTACGGGCTAAAATACCAATAGTATCGAGCGTCGGCGCGAGTGGCATCGTGCCAAGTCTCGGTACTGCCCCGTAGCTCGGCTTCCATGCGCTAACACCACAACAATGCGCCGGAATACGCAAAGAGCCGCCGGTATCGGACCCAAGAGCGATGACCACCGAACCACTCGCAACAGCGGCCGCGGAGCCAGACGATGAGCCACCGGAAATGAAATCCAGGTTCCATGGATTGCAAACGCGGCCGTGCACGGCATTGTAGCCCGACGGCTCATAAGCAAGTTCTGTCATTGCCGTATAGCCGATGCGAAGGCCGCCCGCGCGATCGAGCAAATTGAGCGCAGCCGCTTGCTGGCCTTCCATCGCCGGCAGCGGCGCTGCAAGCCCGCCATGTGGCATGCGTGTCGCAGACACAAAGATATCCTTTGCCGCGTACGCCATTCCGTGGAGCGCCCCGGTGACAGCCGTGGGCGCACTTTCGAATGCTACATATGCATTCAGGCGCGGCTCGAGTCGGCGCGCCAAATCGGTCGCGCCTGCAGAAATCCGTGCTCGCTCTACAGCATGAAGCTTCGCCCAATCAGGAAACCGCAAAGCCATTATGTCATCAGCTTTCGACCGCCACACTGCTGTTGGTGCATCCACTGCGTGTCCTGAATCGAAATCGCAGCGTGATATAGATTGACGCAATCTTGAAATTCAAGAACACTCGCCGTTACATTAACACCAACCATTGTCCGTTAGGAACGCCAGATGCACCGAGCTGTCGCCAGTTTGCTCGCGATGCTGCTCTCAACTGCTGCATACTCTGCCGAGTATATGGAGAAGACGCCTTTCCAGTTATCGCGCGCGTTTTCCCCGGGTGTAATCACGTCCGGTGGAACGACGGTCTGGGTGGCTGGCCAAACTGCCACGCAGGATAGCCAAGGCAACAATATTGCAAACAACTTTGAAGCTCAGGTCAAACAAGTGTTTGCTCAAGTTGACGGAGTGCTGAAACGTGCGGGGGGTAGCTTAGACAACGTTGTGGCCATGACGGTTTTTATTAAGGAATCTCGTTACGGCGATAAATTCGTAGAAATGCGCAAGGACTTCTTCAAGAACGGGAACTATCCTGGCAGCGCACTAATCACTGTCACGAATTTCGCAAGACCTGGAATTGAGATCGAGATCCAGGCTGTCGGCGTAATAGGCGACACTTGTTCAAGCGACAATCCATGCTCGGCCGAAGGAAAAGCCAAGAAAGCTCTGAAATAAGGGATACCAAAACTTTCCATTTCGGGCGCGAAGGGGGCGGGGATTGCCTCCGCGCCTTCCGCCCTTAACGGACCGACTGATAAGCGTTGCCGAATTTTCTCATGGGTTTTCCCTACCCGAGCAGCGGTAGAGCGGACATGGCTGTTTGCACTGCAAATGTCTGCTTTTGACCCAAAGCGGACATGCTGATTGCCGCTCGGAATGTTCGCTATTGGGGGTAAAGTTGATGGGCGGGCCGCCGTCAAGAAAGTAGCCGGAGACGGCACGATCATCGACTTGCCGCTCTTGCGCGGAAAGCCGCTCAACTAGTCGCCCTTGGGTCTGACGTACCGGCCCTCGCAGTCGTCCTCTTCCCACCAGTCGTCCTCTTCCCACCAGTCGTATTCGTTCTCGCCTAACTTCTGCAAATCTTCCTCATGCAGAGTCGTCCGTAGAATTTGATGCCAAACGTCTTTTGCCTCCGATTTGGAAATCGCATTATCATCGGCTCTCAGCGTAAAGACGAGCGTATATGGAGTGGTTATATTTCTGCTTGTTGATGTCCAGTCAATAATCGTAAACGTGCTCAATCCGCGGTCCATTGCGGTTTGAGTTGCGCTGACTTCTATATTCGACGATTTCTTTGTTCCTGCGCGAATAGCCAAGAGCGCCGAATCCAACCGATCCGAGTCACCCTGTAGCGTGAAATGAACGATTTCGTTTGCTTCATTCTTTGCGGATCCCGCAAGATTGTACTTTATCGCCTGCTTCATAATCATGGCCCGGAAACCGACGTGCTGATCGTCGCCGGTGACGGTGGCCAAAATAGCTTTTTTCCAATGTCTGCGGAGGAATTGAATGTGCTCAAGGCATTCTAAATAGGTTACGGCAGCGGAACGCACATCGTCCGCCTTTTCATCGTCCGCCTTTTTAGTGGTCATCAGGAGAGCCGCCGCGAGCCTAGCTGCCGCCTCGCAATCGAGCTTGTATTCTACTTCGTCGTTGAGGGGCGATTTAAAGACCATTGATCCCTCCGTGTGAAAGCCAGTCAGTGTGGTGAGCGCGGCAGGATTGGGCGTCCACTCCGACTACATAAGCCCTGCCGGTTCGATGAAACCAGCCGGCAGGGCATCACTAACATCCGCGCAATCAGCCCGCCGTCAAGCGCGGCCTAGCAAGGCCCGGAGAGACCGCCGCCGGGCGGTCCTTCTGTTTTCGGGAAGAAATGTCCGCTTTTGGCACAAAGCGTACATCGCCCGCGCCTAGGCGAAGCGGAAAGCTCGCGTGGGCCATGATCTAACGGATTTTTCGCGCCGCGGATCGGCGAGCCTCACTTCATCCCACTTCGATTCATTTCGCATCTGTGGGGACAGTTCATGGTGCATAAGTTTCTATATGCGGACTTTACGCAGAACTTCGCGCAAGCTTCTGCGCAGGACAGTTTGTATTTTTTTTGACCATTTTGGGCGAAGGCCGAGGATGAAAGCGCGACAAGTGCCACCGCGCCTAGAACAACCAGTGTGCGCATCGCCCTTCTCCGACCCAGAAACGTTTACAATCAGGTCGTGATTGTAGAACTTGCGGATGTCGTAAAGCAGATCCCAAGCATATTCGCCTCATTAAATTGGAACGCATGGGCATAAACGTATGGTCGCCTCGCGGCGAGCGTGCAGCTATCATCGATGTCCGCTCATGGCACTTAGCGGACATACGGTAGTGCACCGCACATGTCCGCTATTGGGGGTAAAGCAGACATCGGCTAGTGCGCTGCACATGTCCGCTTTTGACCCAAAGCGGACATTCAAATTGCGCCGCCCAAGTACGACGGAGTTTGTTTTCGGTATCCCGGTGTGTTGTCTGTGTTGGTGTAGTCGGGCCTCGGATGCGAATGGGCATCCTCCCACTTTTTTGTCGGCCAAAACTATGTTGCACCGCAGATAAAATGACGCGGACCATTTGATGGTCCGCTGTTCCCTCGCCTTCATTTCCACATCAATGGAAAAAGCTTTCCTCTTGTTTCAATCCGGATACGCTGTGGACGGCAGCAATGCCGTGAAAAAAAACTCAAGGGGAGGCGTCATGAATACCCTAAGTCGAGTTTCATTATTGGTTGTGTCGTCATTGGTAGTGGGGGTGACGATGGTCACTCCGGCGTTGGCGCGTGACGGAGACGACGATCGTTGCGCGGGCGCGCGCGACGTGAAGTTGGTCAACGGAAAGATTCACA
>JBATYN010000392.1:0-9349 GCA_049674125.1 Pseudolabrys sp.
GCATCAAGGCGCTGAAGGAGAAATACAAATGCCGTGTGGTCGCACCGGCGGCAGAAGCGTCAAAAATCCCCGCCGTAGATGAGACGGTCCGCGAAGGCGACAAGGTCAAGGTCGGCACGCTATCGGCAAACGTGATCGAAACTCCGGGCCACACGCTTGGACATATCGCCTATTGGTTTCATGGCGACAAACTCGCCTTTGTCGGCGACACGCTGTTTTCAATCGGTTGCGGCCGCGTCATCGAAGGGACACCCGAACAAATGTGGCGGTCGCTCGTGAAGTTGCGCGACCTGCCAAATGATACCGAGATTTATTGCGGCCACGAATACACCGCCGCGAATATCAAATTCGCCCGCACCATCGAGCCGGACAACAAGGCGCTCGCCGCGCGCGATGCGGAGGCGAAACAGCAACTTTCGCAGAAAGAACCGACAATTCCTGTCACCATCGGTGATGAAAAACAGGCAAACCCGTTCTTGCGCGCCGATGCACCGGCCGTGGCGGCCGGCGTCGGCATGTCAGGAAAGCCGGCAGCCGAGGTCTTCGCCGAAATTCGCGCGCGCAAGAACAAGTTTTAACGCAAGACCGCGTTAGTGCGTGCTTTCCGCGAGCTTTTTCCACTCGTCGGCCTGCACCCGCGCGATGAGCTTATATCCGCCGTTGCCGTCCGGCAGGAACACCGACGCTTCACCCTCGCGGATGTCGAACCAATCTTTGCCGAATGCATCCAAAATATTGGGCTTATGGCTCACCACCACGACATTGGTGCCGGCGGGTGGCACTGTTCCCGCAAGCTTGCGCATGGCAGCGGTACGTCGATTGTTCACGATCGGGGAAACCACGAGCCCACCCTCAGCGACGTCGGTGGTCGGCGTCGCGTCCCCGAAGGCGAGTTTCCCGGTCTCGATCGCGCGGTAGAACATGCTGGTGATGACCGGTCCCACTGGAATTTTTAATTTGCGGAAAGCTTCGCCCATTTCCTTGGCTTGGGCACGGCCGGCATCGTTCAACTGACGTTGTTTGGCAACATTGTCCAGGTTGAACGGATCGGTGTCAGCCTGATCCATGTAGGTTGCACCGTGTCGAATGATGATGACGTGACCGCCGGTGCGCAAAGAATTCAGCCACTCGGGCTGCGCTTGCGTTTGAGCGCGTACAGAAAAAGTCAGGGCCGACAGCAGCATCGTGCAATAGAATGACATCCGAACGAACGACATAAGCGATCTCCAAAGAGGTATCCTCAGGGCCTCTTCTAGTCGTATGACGTGACCATGACTTTGCTTCTAACGACAAAGATACTGTCAAAAACGACAAAAATTCGATTTGTAAGCGAGAAACGGAATATCTTATGTCGTTGTCGTCGCCACTGACCGCCGCCGAGATGATCCGCGCGCTTGACCTCAAGCCGCATCCGGAAGGCGGCCACTATCGCGAAACTTTTCGCGATTCACGGCAAGTGGAAGGCCGTCCCGTCTCCACTGCCATTCTGTTCTTGCTGGCGCATGGCGAGCGATCGCACTGGCACCGCATCGACGCGGTTGAAATCTGGCACTACTACGCGGGCGCGCCTCTCAAGCTTGAATTGGTGGATGGTGCGAAGGAAGAAATCGCGCGTCTTGGCCGCGACATTCATGCAGGCGAGGTGCCGCAGGTGACGGTACCGGCGCGCGCCTGGCAGGCGGCCGAAAGCCTTGGTGCGTGGACGCTCACGGGCTGTACCGTCGCACCCGGCTTTTCGTTCGAAGGCTTCGAACTCGCGCCCGCGGGCTGGTCACCGCGCGATAAAACACGATAAAACGACGAAAATCTCGAAAGGGGAAATGCCGTGGCCAATGCACTCGACCAGGCGCGTGAGGTCCTCGCGCGCGCAAACCGCATGATCGCCAACGAAGGCGTCCTTGACGCTTTCGGTCATGTCACCATGCGTCATCCCAACGACTCCAACCGGTACTTGATGTCTCGGTCGCGTGCACCGGAACTCGTTGTGCCGGAGGACATCCTTGAATTCACGCTGGATTCACAGCCGGTCAAGCACACGGACCTACGTCTTTATGGCGAGCGGGTCATCCACGGCGGCATCTATCAGGCGCGGCCGGACGTGAACGCAGTGTGTCATCATCACGCGCCTTCGATATTGCCGTTTTGCATTTCCGGCACCGAACTCAAGCCGGTTTATCATCTCGGCGCGACGCTGGGCGAAAGAGTGCCGTTCTGGGATGCCCGCGATGAGTTCGGAGATACCACATTGATCGTAGCCAAGCCCGAGGAAGGCGCTTCCCTTGCCCGCGCACTCGGACCGAACTGGATCGTGCTCATGCGGCGTCATGGCGCGACAGTTGCGGGAGCGACGCTGGAAGAGCTTACCTTTCGTACGATCTATACAGCCCGCAACGCCGCGCTGCAGATTCAGGCGCATTCGCTCGGCCATGTGTCCCCGCTCAACACTGCGGAGACACGGCTTGCCGGCGAATACAATTTACGGCCGGGCCCGGTCGCGCGCGCCTGGGAATATTGGAACGTGCGGCTGGACAAAGCCGAGAACACCTGGCGTGCGCAAAAGATAAAAACCGGCGCATCGAAAAAAACCGCAACCAAGCGGAAAAAGAGGCGCCGCTAAAAGGCGTTATTTGCGGCCACGGCTATTCATGCAGGCGAGATAGCCCTCAAGGGCCTTGCTTCGGTGAACCTTGAAACCTTCTCTCCTGTAATAGGTCCGAAACGCCACTCGTCCACCATCGAGCGTTCGGATCGATTCCGGGCCTTCGTGCGGACGCAATTTCAGGCCTTCGCGCTTAACGCCGACCGGCGGAGGAATAATTTTCCCACCGTTCTGCACCGCGCATGTGCAAGCGACCTTGTCATAAATATCGCCACATCGTGGATCGATATCCTGCGCGGATACCGATGGGGCAATCGACACCCACAGGCAGATGCTCGCCGCTCCAATCAGTGATACTCTCATCCGCTTGCCCAACCGCGACCAATGCTTTTTCAGCGCCTAAGCAAAATACTGCCCGCCGTTAGCGGTGAGTGTAGCGCCGGTGATCAATCCGGCATCGTCGGAGGCAAGAAAGACGACGCAGCGTGCGATTTCCTCTGGCTCGCCAAGGCGGCCGATCGGTATTAGCGGCAAAATCGATTTCTCCAGTACATCCTTCGGGACCGCCTGCACCATCTCGGTATTGATGTAGCCCGGGCAGATTGCGTTCACAGTGATACCCGCGCGCGCGCTCTCCTGCGCCAGCGCCTTGGTAAAGCCGAGTTCACCGGCCTTGGCTGCCGAATAGTTGGTCTGGCCGATCTGACCTTTTTGCCCGTTGATCGAAGAAATGTTGACGATGCGTCCGAACTTGCGCTCCCGCATGCCCTCAACGACGTTGCGGCACATATTGAACAGCGAATTGAGATTGGTGTTGATGACCGCTGTCCACTGCTCGGGCTTCATGCGGTGAAGCGTGGCGTCGCGCGTGATACCCGCGTTGTTGATCAGCACCTCGATTGGGCCAAGTTCGGCTCCAATTTTTTTAACGCCTTCGGCACACGCTTCGAATGATGAGACATCCCACTTGAACACCGGGATACCTGTTTCTGCCTTGAATTTCTGCGCGGCGTCGTCGTTGCCGCCATAGTTCGCCGCAACCTTGTAGCCGGCAGCTTTCAACGACTTGGCAATCGCCGCCCCAATTCCACGGGTTCCACCCGTTACTAACGCGACACGAGCCATGGTTTCGTCCCCTCCAGCTTATTTTCTTAAAAAAGCATGGCCGGGACAAGCCCGGCCATGACGTAGATCAATTCCGCCGGCGCTACCGTTCGACGCACATCGCGATGCCCATACCACCGCCGATGCAAAGCGTGGCAAGCCCCTTCTTGGCATTGCGCTTTTGCATTTCGTAGAGCAGCGTCACGAGCACCCGTGCACCAGAAGCGCCGATGGGATGACCGATTGCGATCGCGCCGCCGTTGACATTGACCTTGGCGGTATCCCAACCGAGATCCTTATTGACTGCACAGGCCTGTGCCGCGAAGGCCTCGTTGGCCTCCACCAGGTCAAGGTCCTCTTTTTTCCACGCAGCCTTCTTGAGCGCAGCGCGGGAAGCCGGGATCGGTCCTGTGCCCATGATCGCGGGATCGACGCCAGCCTGTGCCCACGACACGATGCGAGCCAGCGGAGTTTTGCCCAGCTTGGCGGCCTCGGACGCCTTCATCAACACCAGCGCGGCGGCACCGTCATTGATGCCTGAGGCATTTGCGGCGGTTACGGTGCCCTCTTTGTCAAAGGCCGGACGCAACTTGGCGATTGAATCTATTGTGACGCCAGCTTTTGGATACTCGTCGGTATCAACCACAACATCGCCCTTGCGCGATTTAATGGTGACAGCCGTGATTTCGTCCTTGAACTTGCCGGCCTTCATCGCAGCTTCAGCCTTGTTCTGCGACTTAACTGCGAATTCGTCCTGCTGCTGGCGCGTTATCTGCCACTGCTTGGCGACGTTCTCGGCCGTGTTGCCCATGTGATAACCATTGAAGGCATCCCACAGTCCGTCCTTGATCATCGTATCGACCATTTCGAACGCGCCCATCTTCACGCCGTTGCGCAGATGCTGGCAGTGCGGCGCCATGCTCATCGATTCCTGTCCGCCGGCGACAACGATTTCGGAATCGCCGTTGAGGATCGCCTGGTAGCCAAGCGCGACCGCCCGCAAGCCAGAACCGCAGAGCTGGTTCACGCCCCATGCAGGCGTCTCAACAGGGATCGCCGCCGCAATCGAAGCCTGTCGCGCCGGATTCTGGCCCTGACCGGCGGTCAAAATCTGCCCCATGATCACTTCGCTCACCCGGCCGCCCTCGACCCCGGCCCGTTCGAGCGCGGCCTTGATTGCGGTCTTGCCGAGCTCATGGGCGGGAAGGTTCGCGAATGCCCCATTAAACGCGCCAACAGGGGTACGCGTGGCGCTCACGATGACGATGTCGTCTTTCATCCGAAACTCCTGTTGCGTCGAGTGCGGGGCAAGGCGGCCTTTCGGCACTGCCACATCCTTGGCGGGCCATCGGGGTCTGTCAACAACACCTGCCTCTCAGATATCAGCGAGAATTGGCGCTTTTTTGACGTTTCCGCAAGGGTGGCAAAGACGTTTGGCGGCCTCCCGCGCCGCCACAAAACGGTGGCCCATAGAAGCAGAAATTGGCTATGCTCAATGCTTGGGGCAGAGGAAACGCGTGATCGACATGGCAGACGAAAAAAAAGAGCCGGTCACAATCAAAAAATACGCCAACCGGCGGCTCTACAACACTGGAACCAGTACTTACGTAACGCTCGAAGATCTCGCCGCCATGGTCAAGACCGGTGAGGATTTCGTCGTCTACGATGCAAAGACCGGCGAGGACATCACCCGCTCGGTGCTTGCGCAGATCATCTTCGAGCAGGAGAGCAAGGAAGGGCAAAGCCTGATGCCCATCGCCTTCCTGCGGCAGATGATCCGCTTCTACGGCGACAGCATGCAAATGCTGGTACCGCGTTTTCTGGAAGCCTCAGTCGACTCGCTTTCGAAAGAGCAGGGCAAATTTCGGGAACAGATATCGCAGGCCTTTGGTGTTGGTGCTTTCGGCCCGCTCGAAGACCAGGTCCGGCGAAATATGGAAATGTTCGAAAAGACATTCGCTATGTTCGCGCCGTTTGCGCGCGGTCAGTCGAAGCCGACGGAGAAGACGCAAGGCTCGAGCGGCGAGATGGATGACCTCAAGCGCCAGCTCGACGAAATGCAAAAACGTTTGGATAGGCTCGGCGACAAGGACTGACCGCGTCAGCTAGGCCAACGCCGTTTGTGCTTTTTCGGCCTGCCATGTCCGTTCGGACGTGGCGAGCCCAATCAACGCGCCTTGCAAGCAATCGCAGCCCCAATCCGTCAGCAATGCCGCGGTCTCCTCATCCTGCACCCATTCGGCGACGCTTTTAAGCCCGAGCCGGTGGGATAAGTCGACCAGCGTACGCACAAAGGCGCGGTCGTCATTGGACGTTGCGATATTCGGCACAAATGCACCGTCGATTTTCACGATATCAACGCCGAGTTTGCGCAAATTGCGAAATGACGTGTGGCCGGCGCCAAAATCGTCAATGGCTATCCTGCAACCCAAGTCCTTCACCCGTGTAACAAAGCCGCGCGCGTCGTCCAGGTCCTGAATAGCCGCGGTTTCCGTGATTTCGATGATCAGCCGCGAGGCCGCGTCGGAATTGGCGCGCAGCAACGCGCCCAGACCCTGCCACCAATGCGGATCAATCGCAGAATTCGGCGAAACGTTGACACTTGCCTGTAAGGCTGGTGCAGCACCCAACTCAGCCACGACCAACTCGAGCACGCGAAAATCGAGCATCCGAACCAGCCCGACTCTTTCTGCGACCGGAATGATCTCATTGGCTTGGGCAACGCTGCCATCGCTCCGGTTGATGCGCATCAGACACTCATAGAAAACGACCCTGCGATTTCGAGCATCGACCACAGGCTCATAGGCAAGCGCGATTCTCCGCTCATTGAGCGCAGTGACGATCTCGTCGGCAGCGCGCACGCTTTGACGACGGAGTGCGTCGCGTTCGACATTTGGCATGTACGCAGTAAAGGAACCGTGGCGCTTTGCGCGCGATGCATGCAAAGCATCCTGCGCCCGGGCAAGGATTTCCTTTACCGTTCGGGCATGACGCGGAGCGGTCACACCGCCAATCGTGACTGTCGCTGCGACAGGGCCCGCGGCAGTAAAGATTGGTTCATCTCGCACACCGTCGAGCAGCCGCTCCGCCGCAATCGACAATTCGTCAGGCGTACAACTGGTCAGGATGACGCCGAATTTATTTCCAGAGAAACGGCCAAGGTGATCCTTGGCGCGCAGGCGCGCGCGAATACGCTTGCCAACCTGTGCGATGACGCCGTCGCCTATGTCAAAGTCATAGGCTTCGTTAAGATGGCCTAGGTGATCGATGGACACCAACAGAAAGCCGCAGGAGCCGCGAAAGCGCGCGGCCTCGTCGAGCGCTGCGCCGAGGGCTTCCGTTAGACAAACGCGATTTAGCTCGCCGGTTAGCGGATCGAATTTCGCGCGCTTTTCAAGCCAGCGATCATGCTCGTGCCGCACATCGATAAATCGGATGATGCCGTGCGCGCATTGTGGCTTGCCACCCGCACCCGCAAACCAACGGCCCGTATCTTCCAGCCAAATTTTGTCATCACCACGCTTGAGCGCGTACTGCACTTGATAAGAAACGCCATTTCCGGCGTCGCGCTGCTTAGCCTGCTGAATAACATCGATGCGGGTTGGACCGTCTGCGGCGTCCACATGCCGCGCAAAGCCACGACCGCTGCCGAGTTCGGACATATCGACGCCGAACAAAGCACCAGCGTTGCTGCTCCAATTCAGAGTATCGGTATCGAGATGCCACTCATAGGCAACGTCGCCGATCGACTGCAGAATTTCCGCAGGATTGAGGGGACGAAGCGATTTGTCGAAGAGGGTCACAACCGCCCCTTTTTGGAACGCCAAGACAGGTACGAGCGTTGCTTGATGCGAGGAAACGCGCTCGGAACCTAGAGCGACTTCGTTAAACAATTTGAAAAGGTGGGATTTTGTGGGTTTGTCCGCGGTTAACGGCCGCGCGGCATGCGCCTTGCCCATTGAAGGGTGGAAACAAGGCAATTGTCCTGAATTGAAACGGGTATCCTGATGCAGCTTGGCGAGATTAACGCATCATCGTTACGGCGAACCGACGGGGTTGAGCGCCACGCCGAAGCGGATCATGCCACACCCGCATCTGAGAGCCGTGCGCTGGTCGCGCTTGCTCCCGTAACGGATACGCCTGAACGTCAGATCAGCTATCGTGACGCAGCATTCCTCGCGCAGCTTATTGCTACGAAAGACCTGCATCCACAGACCCGTGAACGCCGCCGAGCCGAGCCGACTGAGGTATTGGCCGCGTATCGCGCGATCGCAGGACTGACAGCATTTTAGTTTAATACCCGAGCGCGCAGCCGTCCTTGCGCGGCTCTGAGCCGGCGATCAGCACGCCGCGATCCCAGTCAATCTTGATCGTTTGCGCACCGCCCCAGGGCGACGTTGCCATAACAACATCGTGGCCGCGCGCCTTCAGCCCTTCGATCGTCGCCAGAGGCGTGCCATGTTCGACGTCGGTCTTTTCACCCTCGAAGAAGAAACGCGGGGCGTCGATCGCCTCTTGAACGTCCATTCCGTAGTCGAGCATATTGAGCACGATCTGAACGTGACCCATCGGCTGATAATGCGCGCCCATGACGCCGAAACTCATGTCGCAGCGGCCATTGCGCATGGCCAGAGCAGGAATGATCGTGTGCATCGGCCGTTTGTTCGGCCCGAACGTATTGGGATGATCCGGCTCGAGCGTGAAGCAAGATCCCCGATTGGTGAGCATGATTCCGGTTTTTTCGGTGCATAGACCGACGCCGAAATGCGAATAGAGCGAATTGATGAAGGACACCGCCATGCGGTCTCGATCGACCACCGTAAGATAAACAGTATCATCGCCTGGCGCAGGGGCGTTCGGCAATTTCGCGCGCTTCTTCATGTCGATCAAAGAAGCGAGCTGCCTCGCGAACGCCTTGTCAAGGAGATGAGCGACTGATGTGCGCATATGCGCATCGTCGCCGATGTGGCTGTCGCGTATGGCAAACCCTAACCGCGCGGCCTCCAGTACCAGATGAAACCGCTCAGCGCTGAGCGGGTCGAACGAAGCAATGTCGAAATTCTCCAGGATATTGAGCATCACGAGAGCTGTGAGGCCCTGCCCGTTCGGCGGAATTTCCAACAAATCCAGCCCACGATAGTTGGTCGAGATTGGCCTGACGGCATCGCCCTTGTGACGGGCGAAATCTTCCGCCGTCAGAAACGACTGGCGCGCCGCCAGCGTCTTCGCCATATCGTCAGCGATCTCACCTTCGTAAAACGCGCGTGCGCCCTTGGCGGCGATCGCCTTCAGCGTAGCCGCCAGCGCTGGAAAGCGGATCACATCGCCTTCCTTGGGCGCCGCACCATTGAATAGATAGTGCTTGGATGCGCCAGGATCGGTTTTGAGTTTGGCGACGTGCCTTTGCCAATCCCAAGCCACTCGCGCGGCCACAGGAAAACCGCCCTCGGCATATTTGATCGCTGGCGCAAGTGCGCGATCGAGACCGAAGCGGCCATGCGTCTTGAGGATCGCCTCCCACGCGTCGATCGCACCCGGCACTGTGACTGCATGAATCGAATTACCGATCTCGGCTATGCCCTTCGCGCGCAACGGCTCGCCCGAAGCTTTGGCAGCAGCACGGCCGGAGCCGTTATAACCCCAGAC
>JBATYN010000393.1:0-3679 GCA_049674125.1 Pseudolabrys sp.
GCCTCCGCCGGCGTCGGAAAGGATGAGATGCTGACCGGGTTCTCGCGCGCGCGGTTGTCGAACACCCAGATGAGCTTGAGCCCGTCCTCTTGACGATCGAGCACGGCTTCGTCCAGGACCACGAGGAGATCGCGATCCGGCAACGGCAAACAATTATGCGTGCCGCCTCCGAATGGCGGCGACCAGTTCTTGTGAACGATCAATTTCGGCTTCGCGCGGTCGGCGATATCGAGCACCACCATGCCGGCATCGCGCCATGCGGCGTGGGCGGTGTCGCCATGGATGATAGCGTGGTGCAAGCCGTATCGGCGCGCGGCAGCCCATGACGGCGTTTCGCCGGCCGCCAGGTTCATACCGGGAATCCACCATCGCCCGGCCTCGCGGGGCTGCGCCGGGTCGCTCATGTCGACCGTCATGAAAATATAGTCGGTGAATCCGTCGAGCAGGACTGACACATAGGCCCAGCGGCCGCCGGTGTACCAGATACGATGGATGCCGCCGCCGTCGACCGGCATGAAGCCGGTGCGGCGGGGTGTATCCGGTTTGCTGATGTCGTAGACGGCAAGGCCGGCGCTCCAATCGCGCTTCCGCCTGGCTTCTGCCGTGCCCACCGTCTTGCCGAGTGCACCGCTGTAATAGGCACGCTCGTCGGCGAATTCTGCGGCGGCGAACATATCCTTCGCGTTGATAACGAGGAGCAATTCGTCGTGCGTCTGCAGGTGGATAGTCCATGTATTCGGTGGTGCGGCGACAAAGTTCACGGCGCGGGGATTTTTCGCGTCGCGCACGTCGATGACGGAAAAGCCCTTCGAGAACATGTGCCCGACATAGGCAAAGCCACGATGCACCATCACCTGCACGCCGTCGGGCCGCCCGCCCTGGTCGGTGTGGCCGACGATGCGCATGTTGTGTGCGTAGTTGGGCTTGGGGAGATCGTTCATCGCTAAACCCGCTCATTCCCGCGCAAGCGGGAATCCAGGATCACAGCCGATCGGCCTGCAGTTTTGACTTTGGGTCTCCGCTTTCGCGGGGACGAGCGGGCGTGATCTGTCGTGCTCATTTTCAAACTGCTTACTTATAAGCGTCGAGAAAATGCGGCACGGCGATCCAGTCCAGCATTGCGCCGTCACTTTGAAGTAAATCATGCATGCGCCGGTCTTCGTCGGTCTTGAGGTTGACGCCCATATGGGTGCCGAGCTTGCGGCCGTGCATGACGATGGTGTTGCCGATCGGCTGGCGCTCGGCGTTGTAAGCCTTCAGCGCCGCGTCGATGTCGCCATGGTCGCGCAAATGTTTCGCGAGTGCTTGCGCATCCGTTCCGGCCTTCGCCATCCCGAAGCCCATGTGCGGCCGCGCATTCGCAGCCGCATCGCCGACCATAGCAACCCGCCCAAAAACGATGGTAGGCGCGGTGAAGTCATAGATCGGCGTGATGAACGGCTGCTTGATCTTCATGACGCTGTCGAGCAAAGCGGGGGGCAGAATATCATGCGCCTCCTTGTGCATCTGGGCGATCAAATCCTTGCGGATCAGCGGTGGCGGCACCGAATGCTCATGCTGCACGCCATTTTCATCCACGCATATCTCGCGAAGCTGGCCGGCATCCGCGACGCGATACCAGATGAAGTTGAAGCGGCGGTGTCCAGGGCGCAGGTCGTTGTCGAAGCCGGCAATCGGATAGGTGATGATCTCCTGGCGCGGCGGCAAATGAAATGTGAACAGCGGATAGATTGTCCGCAAGGTTTCCGGTGCGAGATCGGCTTCATTTGGTGCGCCGCGCCAAATATAGTAGCCGGCATAGATCGGCTGCACGTCCGGCGCCAATTGTCCGCGCACGCTGGAGCGGATGCCATCACCGCCGACCAGAATATCGGCATGCTCAACCCGGCCGCCGGAAAACTGTACGCGCACACCACGGTTGTCCTGGTCGACACGTTCGAAATTCCATCCGAGATGATAGTTCGTCTCATCGATGGTCGCGCGCAGGAGTCTCTGCAAGCGATCCCACGAGGTCAGGATTTGTCGCAATGGCCGTTCGTCGGTGATCCGGCCTTCGCGATCGATAGCGATGCGTTTGGGAACCTCGACACCGAGGTCCTTGGTGCCGGCGCCGCTCACCTCAAGGGCCTCCATCAATTCCGGATGACCGGTAATGCCGGCACCACGACCGACGAGTTCGACGCTCGAGCGTTCATAGACGTCCGCATCCCAGCCGATCTGGCGCAGAAACGCGGCCGTGAACAGCCCGGACATCGAGCCGCCAATAATGATGGCCCGCCGCCTGGTGCGGCGAGAGGAGGGAGAACCCGGCATGGCGCGCCGATCCTAGTGCAGAACGGCCGCACCTTCCGAGTCCGTCCAAGTTGCGAATATGGCCCAATACGCGGCCCACACTTGGCCGCGCTCGGGTGCGGGGCTATCAACGGGCCATGGCCCGGCATCCGATTCGCATTCTCGGCATCGATCCGGGGCTCCGCCGCACCGGCTGGGGCCTGATCGAAGCCGACGGCAACCGGCTGATCTACGTCGCCTGCGGTTCGCTGGAAACCAGCGAACGCGCCGAACTTGGCACGCGTCTGCTGGCGATCCATGACGGGTTGATCACCGTGATCGAGCAATACCAGCCCCACGAGGCGGCGGTAGAGGCAACATTCGTCAATAACAACGCGGCGGCGACGCTCAAGCTGGGCCAAGCGCGCGGCGTTGCCATGCTGGTACCGGCCAGGGCCGGCCTGACCATTGCTGAATACGCTCCCAACGTCGTGAAGAAGACAGTCGTTGGCGCCGGCCACGGCGAAAAGGCGCAGATCCGCATGATGATCGGCGTTCTGCTGCCAAAGGCCGACCCGCAAAGCGAGGACGCTGCGGACGCGCTGGCAATCGCAGTCTGTCATGCGCATCATCGCACGAGCGTCGTGCTGAAGGTGGCGGCGTCATGATCGGCAAGCTCAAAGGCATCGTCGATTCTTACGGCGAGGATTACATCCTCCTCGACGTCGGCGGCGTCGGCTATCAGGTGTACTGCTCGGCGCGCACGATGCAGGCGCTTCCATCGCCTGGTGAGGCGGCGACCCTGTCGATCGAGACATATGTCCGCGAAGACCAGATCAAGCTGTTCGGCTTCGCCAGCGATATCGAGCGCGAATGGTTTCGCTTGCTGCAGACCGTGCAAGGCGTCGGCGCGAAAGTCGCAATGTCGGTGCTCGGGACGCTGAAGCCGTCCGAACTCGCCTCTGCGATTGCCATGCGCGACAAGGCCATGGTGGCGCGTTCACCCGGCGTTGGCCAGAAAGTCGCCGAGCGGATTGTCACTGAGTTAAAGGACAGGGCGCCGGCCTTTGCAGATATCGATCCGGCTGTGGTGCATCTTGCCGGCGCGCTCGATGAGAAGCGTGCGCCCCGGCCGGTCGCCGATGCAGTTTCCGCGCTGATCAATCTTGGATACGGGCATCCGCAGGCTGCGGCCGCGATTGCCGCCGCTGCACGCAATGCGGGCGAGGGCGCCGACACCGCGACGCTGATCCGGCAGGGATTGAAGGAGCTGGCGAGATGACCAGCCCGCGCCACCTGGTGGCTGCCGACAAGCGCGACGACGATGCGGATGCTTCGCTGCGTCCGCAGCGGTTGTCGGAATTCATCGGCCAGGAACAGGCGCGCGCCAATCTCTCGGTCTTCATCG
>JBATYN010000394.1:0-2210 GCA_049674125.1 Pseudolabrys sp.
TGCGCAGGGTGCGGATCGAGATACCGAGAATATTCGCGGCATGCGTCCGGTTGCCGAGGCAATGCTTGAGCGTCTCAAGAATGAGATCGCGCTCGACTTCGGCAACTGTGCGGCCAACCAGATTACGGGTGACCTGGTCGGCAGCCATGGCTGCTTGGGCGGCAACGTCCGTTCCGCGCGCCTGATCGAGCCGTGCGCCGTCAGGTGATAGGATTCCGTCGACACCGATCTCAGCGCCGCTCGAGAGCAGCACCGCCCGGTGCAGCGTGTTTTCCAGTTCACGCACATTGCCTGGCCAGCGATTGGTATTGAGCGCGCGGCGCGCTTCGGCCGAAAGCGGACGCAAGGCCAACCCGTTGGCTTGCGAATATTTCTTGATGAAATGCTGGGCCAACTCGCCGATATCGGCCGGGCGCTCACGCAAGGGCGGAATTTTCAGATTCACCACGTTGAGGCGGAACAGCAGATCCTCGCGGAATTTGCCCTCGCGCACCGCGTCGGTGAGATTGCGATTTGACGTTGCGATGATACGGATGTCGACCGGTACCGGGCGGCTGCCGCCGACACGATCGATGACTCGCTCCTGGATCGCCCGCAACAACTTGGCCTGCAGACGCACGTCCATTTCGGAAATTTCATCGAGCAGAAGCGTGCCGCCGTTGGCTTCCTCGAATTTGCCGATGCGGCGTGCGACCGCGCCGGTGAAAGAGCCTTTCTCGTGGCCGAATAGCTCGGATTCGAGCAGGTTCTCGGGGATCGCCGCGCAGTTGACTGTAATAAATGGCTTTTTCGAGCGCGTGCTGCGGCCGTGCACGAAGCGCGCGAGCACCTCTTTGCCGGTACCGCTTTCGCCCGTGACGAGCACCGAGGCATCCGACCCGGCAATCTGCTGTGCCAGCTTGACGACCTTTGCCATCGACTCATCGCGATAGATCATCTCGCGCGTATCATTCGTGACGGCAGCGAGCACTGCAGCGATAAGATCGGGATCAGGTGGCAGCGGGATGTATTCTTTCGCGCCGGCGTGAATGGCATTGACCGCCGCACGTGCGTCGTTGGTGACACCGCAGGCCACGATCGGGACGTGAATACGTTCGGCGTCGAGCCGCGCGACCAGGTTGCGGATGTCGAGGCTGACGTCCACCAACAGCAAATCCGCACCGCGACCGGAGCGCAGGACAGCGAGCGCCTGTTCATTGCTTTCGGCGTGGGTGACGTTGGCGCCATTGTCCATTGCGATCTTGCTCGCCGTGGTGAGCTGGCCTCCGAGCGTGCCGACGATCAGGAGTCGCATGGCTTAGCTCCGTATCTTTCGAGAAAAATGGCGGATGAGCGAGTGCATCAGTTGTGGTCCGCCTTGATGATTTCCGTCATGGTCACGCCCAACTTGTCCTCAACGAGGACGACCTCGCCGCGCGCAACCAGTCTGTTGTTGACGTAGATGTCGATGGCCTCGCCAACCTTGCGGTCGAGCTCGAGCACCGCGCCAGGTCCGAGCTTGAGGAGATTGCCGACCTCCATATGAGCCCGGCCCAGCACGGCAGAGACCTGCACCGGCACGTCGAACACCGCTTCGAGATCGGCAGCGCCACGATTGACCGAATCAGAATCGGACGGAGCAAGCGGGCCTGCATCGGGCACGACTTGCACATCACCGCCGTTTTCGAGGTCGGGGAGGGGTACCTTTGTGTCGTCGTCACTCATTGCCTGGGTCTCCAAAAATCCTATGCGGCAGGCGCGGTTCGCGCCGAGATGTAGCGGCCGACCATTTCATCGATGGCTGAGGCGGTTGAAGCCTGATCGCGGATGACGCCTCCGTCGGTCCATTCGATGCGGCAATCGCCCGGCGCGAGGGTCTCGTCCGAGGTAACGGCGAGCCGGCCCTCGAAACCGCGCGCGCGCGCGATTTCCTCGATCTTGTCCTTCGCCATATCGTAGATGCCGGAGCCGACACGCACCGCGACATGCGGGGTCGATACCAGGTGATGAAAGCATTCAGTGGCGAGGGCGGAGATCTCCGCAAAGGGCTCGCGCACGATCAGGGCCGGGGCAAGCTTGGCCGCGACAGCGACCGCCACCTCCACCGCTTCGGTTTCGAGTCGTGTTTCGATTGCGGTCAAGGCGCCATCGAGCCGGCCGAGGCCGTCGGCAATCACCGCAAGGGCGGCCGCGATCCGCTGGGCCGCTTCCTGTTGCGCCTGCGCCTCGCC
>JBATYN010000395.1:0-2107 GCA_049674125.1 Pseudolabrys sp.
GCGTATGTCCGTCACGTTTTCGCGCGCAATCAGCTGACCATTTCGATTGTCGGCGACGTGGACGCAATGACAGCGGGCGCACTCATCGACCGTGCATTCGCCGGGCTTCCAGCAAAGAATGACCTCAAGCCGGTGGCAAACGCGATGCCGAGCGGTCTCGGACGTCGAATCGTCATCAACGTCGACGTTCCACAGGCGGTCGTCACTTTTGGCGGGCAGGGCATCGCGCGCCACGATCCTGATTTTATGGCGGCGTACGTCGTCAATCATATTCTGGGCGGTGGTGGTTTCTCTTCGCGCCTCTATAAAGAGGTCCGTGAAAAGCGCGGGCTGGCCTATGGCGTTTCCGACAGTCTCGTTTGGTTTCAGCGCGCGGCCGTCGCACTTGGAGGCACAGCAACCCGTTCCGACCGGACCGCTGACGCGCTCGCAGTGATAGAGCAAGAGACCAAGCGCATGGCCGATGAAGGCCCGACGCCAGATGAGCTTGCGGCCGCAAAGTCGTTTCTCAAAGGGTCCTATGCGCTTTCGCTCGATACGTCAGCCAAAATTGCGGCGCAGCTCACCCAGATCCAGCTCGACAATCTTGGTATCGATTATATTCAGCGGCGCGGCGCCCTTATTGACGCGGTGACGATCGAAGACGCAAAACGGGTCGCCCGGAAGCTTTATGGGGGCGGCATGCTGGTTACGGTCGCCGGTCGGCCAAAGGGCTTAGTCTCAACCGGAACCACCGAGTAGTCGCCGCGTCGTTTTCCGCCGTTGCGCCCTGCGCGCGACTCTAGGCAAATAACGGCATGAGCATTGTTCAATCGATTGAAAATGCGCGCGACGATCGCATTGGGCCGCATGGCGTTTCCGCGGCCTCATTGAATGCCGCGCTAGCAAGGGCTGAAGAGGCGCTCAATTGGTTGCGCATCTGCCACGCCGACGGCAGCCTGCCCCTGTTGCTACTGCCGGAAACCCGCACCGATCTGGAGACGATCCGCGACACGGCACGTCGGGTCGTGGATGGGGCGACCGACATCGTCATTCTTGGTACGGGAGGCTCGAGCCTAGGCGGGCAAACCGTGGCGCAACTCGCCGGCCATGGTGTGCCTGGTGTTGGTGCGTTGCGCGCCCCACCGCAACTACATTTTATCGACAATCTCGATGCGGACAGCTACGGCGCGATGTTAGCCAAACTGCCGCATGCAACGACGCGTTTCGTCACAATTTCGAAATCCGGCGGTACCGCGGAAACTTTGATGCAGACGATCGCAGCTTTGTCGGCGGTGAAAGGCGAGGGGCTGCAGACGCGCATTCCCGATATCTTTTTAGGGATTAGCGAGCCGGCCAAGCCCGGCAAGGCAAACGGCCTTCGCGCCTTGCTGGAAAAATTTCGCGTGCCTTTGCTTGATCACGATACCGGTGTCGGCGGTCGCTATTCGGCGCTTACCAATGTCGGTTTGCTTCCTGCGGCAATGTTGGGGCTCGATATCGCTGCCGTGCGTGAAGGCGCCGGGCTGGCGCTCGCGCCTGTATTGACGAAGAAGCCGGCAGCTCAGGTGCCCGCCGCACTTGGCGCCGCGCTTTCGGTTGCTCTCGCCGAGAACAACGACAAGTCGATCAGCGTCCTGATGGCCTATTGCGACCGGCTGCAGCGGTTCACGCATTGGTATGTACAGCTCTGGGCCGAAAGCCTGGGAAAAAAAGGCAAAGGTACGACGCCGTTAGCGGCGCTGGGGCCAGTCGATCAACACAGCCAGCTGCAGCTATTCATCGACGGGCCACGCGACAAGTTGTTCACGGTTGTCACCGTCGATGGCGCCGGGCTTGGACCGTGTATTGACGGCGAGCTCGCCAAACTTGTGGGTGAGCCTGGCTTTGCCGGAAAAACTATCGGGGATCTGGTTGTGGCGGAGGCGCGCGCAACGGCTGAGACGCTTGCCAAGAATGGCTGTCCGGTGCGTACGATTCACGTCAACAAACTGGATGAGGAAAGCCTCGGCGCATTGATGATGCAATTCATGCTCGAGACGATTATCGCCGCGCGTCTTCTGGGGGTTGATGCTTTAGACCAGCCAGCAGTAGAAGAAGGCAAGATCCTTGCTAAGAAGTATTTGAT
>JBATYN010000396.1:0-6565 GCA_049674125.1 Pseudolabrys sp.
CCAACCCCCCAACTCCGGCTGTCTGTGCCGCACGCGCCACCATCACGTCGAGGACAGCAGTCCCGACCGTAACGCGGTGATCTTCGATTTTTACTTCGTTGAACCCGCGGCCAAGCCTGACCACTACCCCCGGGATGCCGCCATCACGCACAATCAGATTCGAACCGGCGCCTATGACGGTGACGGGAATATCCGTAGGCAAATTGCGCAAGAAATATGCGAGGTCATTTTCATCTTCCGGCATGTAGAACGCCTGCGCCGCACCGCCGACGCGAAACCAGATGAATTCTCCGAGCGATTGGTTTGCCAGCAGGCGCCCGCGCAATTCAGGCATCCTCGCTTTCAGATCAGGGACGATGTCTGCAAAGCTCATGATGCGTTCAATTCTGCCGGCAGCGCATAAGCCCACTGCGTAATCGAGCCCGCGCCGAGGCAGACCACATAGTCACCCGACTTCGCCAGACTTTTGACAAGTGGTGTGAGCTTTTCCGGTGCTTCCAGCGGGATCGCCTGCTTGTGTCCGTGCGCACGTAAACCAGTCACCAACGCATCGCGGTCGGCGCCGGGAATCGGCTGCTCACCGGCTGGATAAACCGGCGCTACAATAACTGCGTCGGCATCATTGAAGCAGGTACAGAACTGCTCGAACAGGTCGTGCAGCCGCGTATAGCGATGCGGCTGCATCACCGCGATTATTTGCCCTTTCGTACTTTCGCGCGCTGCGCGTAGCACAGCAGCAATTTCCACCGGATGATGCGCGTAGTCATCGATGATCACCGCCCCGTTCCACTCGCCGACACGTGTGAAGCGTCGTTTGACGCCTCCGAAATTGGCGAGAGCCCTGCGGATCGCATCGCCTTTGAGACCGAGCGCATGCGCGACTGCTACCGCCGCGGTCGCATTCAGCGCATTGTGGCGGCCTGGCATCGGCAAAGTGAGTTTGTCGATCGTGTGCGAAGTCCTACCCTCGCGGTCGCGAAACTGAACCGAGAAACGTGACTCGCCATTGAGATGATCAATATCTGCAAGGCGTACGTCGGCTTGCGGGTTTTCGCCGTAAGTCAAAATGCGGCGATCCTCGAGTCTGCCGACCAGCGTTTGCACGACTGGGTGGTCCGTACACATCACAGCGAAGCCGTAAAAGGGCACGTTTTCGACGAAGGCGCGGAACGCGTCTTGGACGGCATCGAAGGTGTGAAAATGGTCGAGGTGCTCGGGATCAATGTTAGTGACGATTGCGATGTCAGCGGGCAACTTCAGGAATGTGCCATCGGATTCATCTGCCTCCACCACCATCCAGTCTCCCGCCCCGATCCGCGCGTTTGTGCCGTAGGCGTTGATGATGCCACCGTTAATCACGGTTGGATCGAGACCGCCAGCATCGAGAAGCGACGCGACCAGCGAGGTCGTGGTGGTTTTGCCATGCGTACCCGCGATCGCCACGCAACTTTTCAGCCGCATTAATTCAGCCAACATCTCCGCGCGGCGCACGACGGGAAGCCGCTTGGCCCGCGCGGCGACCAGCTCAGGATTGTCACGCTTGATGGCAGTAGAGACGACCACGACGTCCGCACCGTCGATGTTTTCGGCTTTATGACCGATAGCGACCTTGATGCCTTTGTCGCGCAGGCGCTTGACGTTCGCGCCGTCGGCGACGTCAGAGCCGGTCACGCTATAGCCGAGATTAGCCAGAACCTCGGCTATACCGCTCATGCCGATGCCGCCGATACCGACAAAATGCACCGGACCGATGTCGCGCGGCAGTTTCATGGATCGACGCCATCTCCAGCGATCGTCATCCGCGAAAGCGGATCACCCAGCGACCACGGTCATTCGTGTATGGCATGCGATCTAAAATTGGAAGCACGGTGTCTGCCACATGCCCAATTTCCCGAGCATGACGCCAATTATGCTAAATACCGGCCACGGAAAGCACCAAATCAGCCAACCGCTCGGCTGCATCTATGGTGCCTGCGGATTTGGCAGCCTGCGCCATGTGCGCAAGCCGAGCGGGGTTATTCGAAAGCCCGGCGATCTCTGCATTAAGCCGTTCTGGTGTGAATTCAGCCTGCGCGATGCAGATTGCGCCACCGGCCGCCTCCAGAACTCCCGCATTCGCAAGTTGGTCCTGATCCAACGCATGCGGCAGCGGCACCAATATCGCGGGCCGCCCAATTGTCGTCAGCTCGGCCACCGTCGAAGCACCGGAACGGGAAATGACCAGATGCGCAGCTGCCATGCGGGCAGGCAGATCGGAAAAAAACGGCGCAATTTCGCTTCCGACCCCGAGCCGAACGTAAGTGTCACGCACGTCATCGAGGTCTTCGGTCCGCGCCTGTTGCACGATCGATAGTCGCGCACGGAGATCGGGGTTCATGCGCTCGATCGCCGCCGGAACGATTTCGGCCATGACGCGTGCGCCCTGGCTGCCGCCGAAAACCAGGAGCCGAAGCTTGCCATCAGTTGGAGCGGCATAGGCCATGGCCGCAGCTGCGATCACAAGCGGGCGCACCGGATTGCCCGTGAACATTATTTTGCCTTGCCAATGCCGGTTGAAATTTTTCAGCGTCCGGAAGCCGGTACCGATCGCGGTCACGCGCGGCGCCAGCATCCTGTTGGCGCGTCCCATGACGCCATTCTGTTCGTGCAGTACCGTGGGTATGCCGCGCAAGCTTGCTGCGAATAGCGGCGGCACGGTCGGATAGCCGCCAAAGCCGACAACGACATTTGGTTTGGTACGTCCAACCAAGACCCAGGCCCTTGCCGTACCGAGCGCCAGTAAAGCAGCCGTCCGGGCCATCGCGAACGGGTTGCGGGCGCGCAATGTTGCACTCGGAACGAGATGGATATTGCGAGCGGGGAATTTGAAATGCGCCGCACGATGATCGGTGGCGAGATCGACAATGGCGTCCCGCTTCGCAAGCGCGTTGGCCAGTGCCTCGGCCGGAAACAGATGACCGCCGGTGCCGCCGGCCGCAAGCAATACGAGCGGCGCGCCGCTCGTAGCCATTAGATCCCGCTCCCCGCCACCGCGAGTTCGGATGTCACTATGGCAGCGCGCGGCTGCTCACGCGTTAATGCCAGGAGCATGCCCATCGCGTAAGCGAGCGAGATCATCGAGGAACCGCCATAGGAGATGAATGGCAATGTCATGCCCTTGGCTGGGATAAGGTGTAAGTTCACCGCCATATTGATTGCCGCTTGTGTTGCAAAAAGAATGGTGAGCCCCGCCGCGGCGAAACGCGTGAAAGCATCATCATTACGCATGGCGCGCACCAGCATGCGCAGGACAATAAAGGCGAACAGCGCCACCAGTACGAGGCAGAGTGCAACGCCAAACTCCTCCGCCGCAACGGCAAATACGAAATCGGTGTGGCTCTCGGGCAAAAGACGCTTTACCGTGCCTTCGCCTGGCCCTTTGCCAAACCAGCCACCACGCATGAAGCTCTCAGTCGCGATGTCGATGTTGAAGGTATCGCCAGAGGCGGGATCAAGAAATCGCTGAATGCGGCGGGCGACGTGTGGCACCGTGTAGTAAGCGCTTAAAAGCCCGATGCCGGCCAGGCCAGCGATCCCTGCCACCCAGATGACCCTCATGCCGGCCATGAAGAACAGTGCACTCCATACCAGGGCAATCAGCATAGTCTGCCCGAAATCCGGCTGAACGACCAGCAGCGCAATCACCGTCAGTAGCAACGCCAGCGAAAATGCATTCGCCGGCATGTCGGGGCGTTTTGCCGATTCACCGAAAAGCCACGCGACGAGAATGACAAAAGCAGGTTTGAGGAATTCGGATGGCTGAATATTGACGCCAAGCAAAACCAGCCAGCGACGCGCACCCTTAATCTCCGGCCCAAAATAGGGTGTCGCCGCCACCATAATGATGCTTACCGCAAAAACGATCAGCGACAGCCTGCGAATTTGGCGCGGGTTAAGAAACGACACCCCCAGCATCACAGCTATGGCGGGGAAAAGGTATGCGATGTGTCGATTGACGAAAAAGAACGGATCGAGGCCGAGGCGCGCCGCCACCGGCGGACTGGCGGCAAGCGAAAGAACCACGCCGGCGAGCATCAGCGCGCCAATAGCCGCTAAGGTCAATCGATCGACCGTCCACCACCATTCGCCAATGGGTGTGCGTTGCGCGCGCGAGAGCATTCCGAGTCCCCGTCCAGCCCAAGCTGACGCCTCGCGGTTTAGGAAGCATTAACGCTCGCGGTTACCCCCGGTATCGCGAGGACAAGATCGGTGAAGGCTTTGCCGCGCACTTCAAAATTTGGATATTGGTCAAAGGAAGCGCAGGCCGGGGACAACAGCACGACCGGTTCCCTCAAGCCCGATGCTTCGGCATCCCGCGCGGCTGCATCAATTGCAGCCGACAAGACATTGCTGATCTCGTATGACACCTCGCCATCCAAGGTTTGCGCAAACGCCTTAGCGGCTTCGCCGATCAGATAGGCCTTGCGGATACGCGGAAAAAATTCTGTGAGGCTGGTAATTCCGCCGGTTTTCGGCTTGCCACCCGCGATCCAAAAGATGTCGCTAAAACTTGCCAGGGCTTTGGCGGCGGAATCGGCATTGGTTGCCTTCGAGTCATTAATGAAAAGCACACTGCCCCTGCGCCCTATCTCCTGCATGCGGTGCGCGAGTCCCGGGAAACTAGCGAGCCCTTTTTGAATTGCTCCAAGATCGATGCCGAGTGCAACGCAGGCAGCGATTGCACAGGCAGCATTTTGCGCATTGTGAACGCCACGCAACGAACTGATGCCTGCGAGCCCCGCCACCTCTTTTATCTGACCCGCCTTGGCGCACAGAATGCGGCTGCCTTCCGCGTAGTATCCGTTCGGAATCGGCGAGACGACCGAAACGCGGACGACGTTTTTCCCGTTGCTATCAATGCGATCGGCCGCGGCGCGGGTGTAGCGATCGTCGATGTCAATCACGGCCGTGCCATTCTGCTCGATGTTCGCAGGAAGCCGTTCTTTGATAGCGGCATAGTTTTCCATTGTTCCGTGCCGATCGAGGTGGTCTTCGGAGACATTGAGCAAAACGCCGACAGTTGGCTCAAGTGAAGGCGCAAGATCAATTTGATAAGATGAGACCTCGAGTACATAGACGCGCCCAGTCTTAAAAGGCTCGAGCGCCAACACTGGCACACCAATATTGCCGCCTATCTGTACGTCACGGCCGGCACTCTTGAGCAAATGCGCCGTCAAGGCAGTCGTTGTGGATTTGCCATTTGTGCCCGTGATTGCAATCAAGGGGCAACCGGTACCCGTTTTTGCGCGTTCACGGCAGAACAATTCGATGTCCCCGACGACCGCAACGCCGGCCTTGCGGGCGAGAACCACTGACCAATGCGGCATCGGGTGAGTGAGTGGCACGCCTGGTGCCAAGACCAGCGCAGCAACTTTCGACCAATCCAGCTCGCGAAGATCTTGTGTTGTCAGGCCAGCGCTTTTCGCGTCAGCAACTCTCATGTCGTCATCATCGTAAGCGATGACGTCAGCGGCGCCTTGTTTCAGCGCGCGCGCGGCCAACAGGCCAGAACTGCCGAGGCCGAAGACCGCGACCCGTTGTCCTGCAAACGTCGTGACCGGAATCAAGGCTCATCTCAACTTCAGCGTCGCCAACCCGGCAAGCGCCAGAACTACGGCCACAATCCAGAAGCGGATCACGATCTGCGGCTCGGTCCACCCGAGCTGCTCGTAGTGATGATGGATTGGCGCCATCTTGAACACGCGCTTGCCTGTCAGCTTGAAGGAGACCACCTGCACAATGACCGATACGGCTTCCAGTACGAACAGTCCGCCAACGATGGCCAGTACAATCTCGTGCTTGATCGCAACCGCAACCGCGCCAAGCATCCCGCCAAGAGACAACGAGCCGGTGTCACCCATGAAGATCGAAGCGGGTGGCGCATTGAACCAAAGGAAGCCAAGGCCCGCGCCGATCACCGCACCGCACAGGACTGCCAACTCGCCGGTGCCAGCCACGTAGTGAATTTGCAAATATTCGGCAAAGACTGCGTTTCCCGCAAGATAAGAAATCAGACCAAAACTCGCCGCGGCGATCATCACAGGTACTATCGCCAGGCCGTCAAGCCCGTCCGTCAAGTTAACCGCATTGCCCGCGGCGACAATCACGAATGCGCCGAGCAACACGAAAGCCCAGCCGATATTAAATACGAGCTCTTTGAAAAACGGAAACACAAGCGAGGTGGCGATTGGTCCACGACCGAGATGCGCGAACGCCGTGCAAGCCAACACCGCGATAACCGCCTCAATAATCAACCGCGTCTGGCCGGAAATACCGGCGTGGGATTGTTTGGTGATCTTGAGATAGTCATCGTAAAAACCGATCAGCCCGAAAGATAGCGTTACGCCAAGAACGACCCAGACATAGGGGCTTTTCGGATTAGCCCACAGAAGCGTCGACACCAGCAGCCCTGACAAAATCATCAAGCCACCCATCGTCGGTGTACCCTTCTTGGTCACGAGATGGGACTGTGGCCCATCGCTGCGAATGGGCTGGCCTTTGCCTTGCTTGAGGCGCAACACATCAA
>JBATYN010000397.1:0-1703 GCA_049674125.1 Pseudolabrys sp.
TACCAAATGTCCTGCGCCCACCATTCTTCTTTCCACTTTTCAGTCATCACTTAATCCTCCCTCTGGATCACATATTTACCGATCAGCGACCGCACGTCTGTGCAGGCGCGGAAATTTCGAATGCGCTGAATTGGAAACGGTCATGGCCGGCCGCACAAAAGCGCCGCGGCCGCTCGAGCGGATCACCGCGCGCTCTTGCCCGATCGCATGTTGCCGCAAGTCGAAAACCCTCCCTTACCGGCCCTTGGCGGGCTCTTCATTGCCATTAGCAAACGCGATCCCGCAGCAAGTTTCAACCGTGATTTTCATATTGATGCATACCAACTCACATCGTCGTATGGTTGCCCGCGGATTGAGCAGTTGCGCTCGAAAGCATGCGGGTCGATGCTATGTTCAACGCAGCGAAATCCACTGGATAAAGACAATGGCCGTCACGCCGATGCGCCGAGAGGATAAGGCCGTCCCGGGCACCGGCCTTGCGGCACGGCTGGCGATAAGGGCCGGCTCGCATCACGGACCGACGGCGGGCCTGGCCCCCGGCTTTGTCCAAGGCAATCTTGCCATTTTGCCGCAGGCACTCGCCGGCGATTTCCTGCGGTTTTGCCAACTCAATCCCAAGCCGTGCCCGGTGATCGGGACGTCCGCGCCCGGCGATCCGCGGCTGCCGGAACTTGGCGAGGATCTCGACATCCGCACCGACTTGTCGCGCTACCGCGTCTGGAAAAATGGCGAACTGGTCGCTGAACCGGAGGATGTTCGTGAATTCTGGCGCGATGACCTCGTAAGTTTCGCTATTGGCTGCTCGTTTTCTTTCGAAGAAGCGCTGACGGCGGAAGGCATCGAGCTGCGCCACATCACGCGCGGCTGCAATGTGCCGATGTATCGTACCTCGATTGCGACCCACGAGGCGGGCCCTTTCCACGGGCCAATGGTGGTATCGATGCGGCCACTGACGCCGCGCGATGCCATCCGCGCTGTACAGATCACCACGCGCTTCCCGTCCGTTCACGGCGCGCCCGTGCATATCGGCAAGCCGGAGATGATCGGGATCGCCGATCTCTCCAAACCGGACTATGGCGACGCGGTCCCGGTCCGCGACGATGAATTGCCGGTCTTCTGGGCGTGCGGGGTAACGCCGCAATCAGTGATCGCGACGGTGAAGCCGGAATTTTGCATTACGCACTATCCGGGTAGCATGCTGGTGACGGACCGAAAGAATACGGAGTTTGCGATTATGTGAGCGAGGCACGGGCCTCTCAAACGGTCATGCCCTACGCCGCGTCGCGTGCAGCGTTTTTGTCCAGCAACCCGGCCTCGATCAGCGCCTGGCGAATGTGGGCGATTTCACTGCGCTCGATCTTGACCAGCGGCGGACGCACCGTTGCGCGCGGCAGCTTGCCGAGCAGCACCAGCGCCTCCTTCATGCGATTGTGCATGTCGACAAAGGGATCTGCATAGAAAACGCGCGCAGTCGGCTCTATCCGGTCGTTCACGCGTTTTGCTTCCGCCATGTCGTTCTTCTGCACCGCGCGAAACAGCTGCGCTTGCAGATCGGCAATCACGCTGCCCGAGCCTGACAAGAGACCGTTGCAGCCGAGCACGAGGGACGACAACAGCCACGAACTGTGGGTGGTGAGCACATTCACCGGCCGTGACAAATTTTGCAGCGTGCGAATGTGCCAATCATGATGCGGGACGTTGCC
>JBATYN010000398.1:0-16936 GCA_049674125.1 Pseudolabrys sp.
CCGGCACTGCCGCCTGGCTCGCCGCTTATCGGCCGCCCGGACGGAAATGAAGCTGCCGCGAAGCTCGCGCCCGTTGCCGCGCCGCCATTGCCAGCGCCGGCCGACAAACTGCCAACCGCCCAACTCAAACTTCCGCCGGGTTTCAACATCGAGGTTTACGCGAGCGGCATCGCGAATACGCGCTCGCTACGCGTTGGCGACAAGGGCACTGTCTTTGTTGGGACCCGCTTTGGCAACAAGGTGACTGCGATCGTCAAAAAGGACGGCAAGACCGAAATCAAGACTGTCGCCTCCGGCCTCTATCGTCCGAACGGGCTCGCTTATCACAATGGCGCGCTCTACATCGCCGAGCTTTCACAGATTTCAAAGATCGACAACATCGAGAACGTGCTCGACAACCCGCCCAAGCCGACGGTGATCTATACCGACTTGCCGAAGGATGAAGCGCATGGTTGGAAGTTCATCGCCATCGGTCCCGACAACAAGCTTTATGTGGAGGTAGGGCAGCCCGGCAACAATGTTTTGCACGATGCCGCACACGGCCAGATTCGCCGAATGAATCTTGACGGAACCGGCGCTGAAGTCGTCGCCAGGGGCGTGCGTCACTCGGTGGGCTTTGACTGGAATCCGGTCAACAAACAGCTGTACTTCTCGGACAACGGCCGCGATTGGCTATCTGAGGACGTCCCGCAGGACGAACTCAATCGCGTGACGAAAACAGGTGAACACTTTGGGGCGCCCTATTGCTACCAGGGTAATATCCTCGATTCGGAATTCGGCTGGGGCCATAGCTGCAGCGAGTTTACGGCACCGGTCGCACTGACCGGCCCGCACTCGGCTGGGCTCGGCTTGCGCTTTTACACCGGCAACATGTTCCCGAAAGAGTACAAGAACGCGATCATTCTTGCGCGTCACGGATCGTGGAACAGGTCGAAGAAGTTCGGCGGTGATGTCGTCGTAATCAAGCTCAATAAAGACGGCACCGTGCGTTCCATCGAGCCCTTCATCACGGGATTCCTGGTCGACAATAAATACATCGGCCGTCCAGTAGACGTGCAACAGATGGCCGACGGGTCGCTGCTGCTGTCGGATGACTGGAATGGCGCGATCTATCGCATCACTTACGGCAAGGAGAAGGTCGCCGGTAAGTAAAAAATACGGCCCCGGGGGCTTCTTCCCCCGGGCCGTTTTTGTACATTCAACGGAAAACCATGTCGATTCTGGTCTTCACGCGTCGTATCGGTGCTGCGGTCGTTTTCCTCTTTGCCGCCGCTCAGCCGTTGCTTGCCGAAACATTTGCCGAGCGCGTCGCGCCCTGCCTTGCCTGTCACGGTGAGAAAGGCCGGTCCGAACATCCGGCGGTGCCTTCGCTTGGCGGTCAGCCCGCGCCCTACCTGCTGATCCAGCTTTACCTGTTCCGTGAAAATCAGCGGGCTTCCACGTTTCTAAAAGACGATCACATGATCGAGGTGATGTCCGAGATGACAAAAGGCTTCACCGACGACGATTTGCGAAATTTCTCAGACTTTATTGCGAAATTGCCGCCGCCGCCGGCGGCGCCGGACCCCGGTGATCCTGCGCGCATGCAGAGGGCAGCCGCTCTTATCACCCACAATCGCTGCAACAGTTGCCATGGTCTTGATTTGGCCGGTCAAGAAAACGTTCCGCACATCGCCAACCAGCGCGAGGATTTTCTGACGAAAACGCTTCGCGAATACCGTGACAACATCCGGCATGGCTATGACGGCGTCATGGCCTCGGTACTCGCTCCTATCGACGATGCGCAGATTGCAGATCTCGCGTACTACATTGCGCGTTTTCGCTGACCACTAAATTTCGGGGCACGAAAAAAACCGGGCCCTGTGAGGGGCCCGGTTTCAGGGAATTGCCGGCGTGGGGGCCGACAACATCTTCCAGAGGGGAACATGCTGCGTACCAACGATTCTGGGAGGATACGTCCGGCACAACAGCGAGTTGGGAGTATGCGAAGCACATGCTATGCGGACAACGCCAATCGCCGCATGACTGCCATGCGCTATCGCAATTCACCGGTGCTTCTATTTTTGTGACGCGCGCTAGCAACGAACGCGAGTTAATCGCCGATATTTAGAATCTTATTTTGCGCGGGGCGAAAATCAGAAATGCCAGCGCTGCGCATTAGCGACAAGGAAGTCACGAAAAACCTGGATCCGCGCGACCGACTTGAGTTCCTCCGGATACACAAAATAGGCGTCGAGCGCGAGCGTGTCGGCCTCGCCGAAGAGCTGCACCAATCCGCCGTTTTCCTCCACCAGATAATCCGGCAATACCGCGATACCGAGGCCGCGCTGGCATGCCCGCAAAACGCCGAGCACGTTGTTGACGGTAAGGTGCGGTGAGCGGGGGCCTTTGCCGTCGCGACTTATCTCCAGCAGCCAGCGCCGGTTCTGCAGGTGCGCCGGCACCACGCCACCGCCGAGAAGGACAATGCGATGTTTATCGAGCTCTTCATGGGTCCGCGGCGTGCCGAATCGCTTGAGATAGTCGGGTGAGGCATAGGCGTGGAAATGCACCGAGAAAAGCTTGCGCTGGATCAGGTCCGGCTGTGTTGGCTGGCGGAGCCGGATAGCGACGTCGGCCTCGCGCATCGCCAGATCCAGCTCCTCATCGGTGGTGATGAGGGTGATGTGGATGTCCGGATAGAGGTCGAGGAACTCTCCGAGCCGCGGCGTGAGCCAATGAACGCCGATGCCTGGCGTGGTTGATACTTTGAGCTCACCGTTCGGCCGCTCGCGGCTATCGGTAAGCTTGGTACGGGCCGCCTCGAGCTTCATGAACACTTCATGCGCTGTGCGATACAGCAGCTCGCCTTGCTCTGTGAGGATCAGGCCGCGGGCGTGACGATGGAACAGCGATACCGAAAGCTCACCCTCCAGTGCCGAGACCTGCCGCGAGACCGCCGATTGCGACAGGCCGAGCCGTTCGCCGGCGTGCGTAAATGAGCCGGCTTCCGCGGCGGCGTGAAACACCTTGAGCTTGTCCCAGTCCATTGAGGTGTTGGTCCCGGCCATGGTTATTCGGCCGCTGCCTGTTGATGTTCATGCGCCGCGAGGAATTTTTCTGCTTCGAGCGCGGCCATGCAGCCTAAGCCAGCCGCAGTCACCGCCTGCCGGTAAATATCGTCCGTGACATCGCCGGCGGCGAATACGCCGGGCACCGAGGTGGCGGTGGAATGGCCGGCGGTGACGATATACCCGGACGGCTTCATCTGAACCTGACCAGCAAACAGCTCTGAGGCCGGCTGGTGGCCAATGGCAATAAACACGCCGTCGACACGGCGCTCGGTGACAGCGCCGGTCTTGACGTTCTTGAGCCGGACGCCGTTGACCTTGAGCGGGTTGTCGCCGCCGGTAACGTCGTCGAGTGCGCTGTCCCAAATCACCTCGATCTTGGGATTCTTGAACAACCGGTCCTGCAGAATTTTTTCAGCCCGGAATGCGTCGCGCCGGTGCACCACTGTGACCTTCGATGCAAAATTGGTCAGAAAGAGTGCTTCCTCGACAGCCGTGTTGCCGCCGCCGATGACGACCACTTCCTTGTTGCGATAGAAGAAGCCATCGCACGTCGCGCAAGCCGACACGCCGTAACCTTTGAACTTCTGCTCGGACGGCAGGTCGAGCCACCGCGCCTGCGCACCGGTCGCAATAATCAAAGCCTCGGCGAGATAGACGTCACCCGAATCACAGATCAATCGGAATGGCCGCCGCGCCAGCTCCACTTTGTTGACGTGGTCCGTGACAATGCGGGTGCCGACATGCTCGGCCTGCGCCTGCATCTGCTCCATGAGCCAGGGACCCTGGATGACGTCAGCGAAGCCCGGGTAATTCTCCACGTCTGTTGTGATCGTGAGTTGCCCGCCCGGCTGGATACCCTGGATCAGGATTGGCTCCAGCATCGCACGCGCGGCGTAGATCGCGGCGGTGTAACCGGCCGGACCCGAGCCGATGATCACGACTTTGGCGTGGATAATCTTTGCCATGTTGCACGCCCCCCTGGACGGGCGTCGTCGGGCGCTTGTCGCCCGGGCGGCCGGTCTCCCGCCGGCTCTTTTGCCTAGCTCGATCTATGGCTTCCGGCCGAGCTATGCAAGATACGCAACCCCCTGACCCACAGACTTGGCGAAATTGCGCGATCGCGGTTTAGGAGCGCGCAATATTGTTTCGCGTAATAATATTTCGCGGTATGAATGTTCTCGCGTTTTCGGCCAGTTTTTTGGAGGCGTCCCAGTGCCAGCCCGTCTCGACACCATCGACCGCAAGATCCTGAAAGAGCTCCAGGACGATGGACGTATTACGAATGTGGAGCTGGCGAGTCGTGTCGGGATTTCGGCTCCTCCATGCCTGCGCCGCGTCCGGGCATTGGAGGAAGCCGGCTACATCAAAGGCTACCGCGCCCTGCTCGACGAAAAGAAACTCGGTTACGAGGTGACCGTGTTCGCAATGGTGCATCTGGCGAGCCAGGCGGAAACGGATCTCGTGGCCTTCGAGGAGTTCGTCCGCTCGCAGCCCCTGGTGCGCGAGTGCTGGATGCTCTCGGGCGAAATCGATTTTGTACTCAAATGCGTCGCGCCCGATCTGAAGACATTCCAGGCGTTTGTCGAGAAGCTTACGGCCGCTCCGAGTGTGCGCAACGTGAAGACGTCACTGACGCTGCGCAATTCAAAAGATGCGGCGATGGTGCCGATGGAGGGCTAAAACGAAATCGCCGGGACGAGCCCGGCGATGACCATCTCACGTTGTTCTGTAACGCCTTTGCCTACTTCCAATCCACCTTCTTCACTTCGTAGGCTTTGGCTCCGCCCGGGGTGTTGACCTCGACGGACGCGCCCTTGGTCTTGCCAATCAGCGCCTTGGCGAGCGGCGAGGTGATCGAGATCCGGCCCTTCTTGGCGTCGGCCTCCGGCTCGCCGACGATCTGCCATACTTTCTTTTCGTCCGTATCTTCGTCGATGAGTGTCACGGTCGCGCCGAAGGTAATGGCGTCCCCGGAAAGCTTCGACACATCGATCACGTCGGCGCGCGCGAGCTTGTCCTCAAGCTCAGCGATGCGGCCCTCGTTGAGCGATTGCTGCTCCTTGGCCGCGTGATATTCGGCATTCTCCGACAGGTCGCCATGCGTGCGCGCATCGGTGATCTGTTGAATGATCCGGGGCCGTTCGACCCGCTGGCAATGCTTGAGCTCGGACTCGAGCGCGGCATAACCGGCGGCGGTCATTGGAATCTTTTCCACCATCTCTGTCTCCTCCTGGCGGGCGCCCGAAAACGACCTTCAACGCCGCCAAGAACCTTTCGAATTCGCGTCAAATCGACTCGTAATACGACTCCGGCCACGGTCACCCGCGAAACCGGAGTCATGTCAACGAGGGCCGGTCAAAAAAGCCCTGTCGCGGCCAGCTTCACCTGATGCCGCGACGACGAACTTCCCGGCTTTACTCGTGCCGCCGCCCGGGCATGTCGGCCAAAAAAAGCCTTCAGCCCCGGCCGCCGAAGTAGCTTTGCAGCGTGTGCACCTCAAGGTCGCCTTCGAGATAGGCCTTAATGCCCTGCGCCGCTGCAACGGCCCCTGAAAGAGTGGTGTAGTACGGCACTTTATGCAAGAGGGCCGCGTGGCGCAGGGAACGGCTATCGGCCAGCGCTGCCGCGCCCTCGGTGGTATTAAAAACCAGCTGAACACCGCCGTTTTTAATGGCATCCACGATGTGGGGCCGGCCTTCCAGCACCTTATTAATTTTGGCTGCCTCGACCCCTTGTTCCACCAAATACCGCTGGGTTCCCGAGGTGGCGATGGTCTTGAAACCGAGCGAGGCGAGCAGTTTGACCGCCGGCAGGATACGCGACTTGTCGGAATCCTTGACCGAGACGAACACGGTTCCATTGCGCGGTAGGTTCGTGCCGCCACCGATCTGGCTTTTGGCGAAGGCGATCTCAAACGAGCCGTCGATGCCCATCACCTCGCCGGTAGATTTCATTTCAGGGCCGAGCACGGTGTCGACACCGGGGAAGCGGGCGAAGGGGAACACCGCTTCTTTCACCGCGCGGTGTTTGTAGCTCGCCGGCGCCAGCCTGAAGCTCTTGAGACTCTCGCCGGCCATGACCCGCGCGGCGATTTTGGCAACCGGCAGGCCGATCACTTTGGCGACGAAGGGCACCGTGCGTGAAGCGCGCGGATTGACCTCAAGCACGTAGATGTCGCCATCCTTGATGGCATATTGCACGTTCATCAGGCCGCCAACATTGAGCGCGAGCGCGAGCGCGCGCGTCTGCCGCTCCAGCTCGGCGAGCGTTTTCGCCGTGAGGGAGTGTGGCGGCAGTGCACAGGCGGAATCGCCGGAATGGATGCCCGCTTCTTCGATGTGCTCCATGATGCCTGCGATGAAGGTGTCCTTGCCGTCAGCCAGGCAATCGACGTCCACTTCTGTGGCGTCGGACAAATAGCGGTCGATCAGGAGCGGGCTTTTTTTCGAAACCACCAGTTCGCTGGGCCGGTCGAGATCGCCCGCGAGCCGGGCGACATATCGGTCAAGCTGCGCGCCGTCGCGCACGATTTCCATGGCGCGGCCGCCGAGCACATACGAGGGCCGGATGACGACCGGGTATCCAATCTCTTCGGCAATCGCACGCGCAGCATTGGGTGACGTCGCGATGCCGTTCTGCGGCTGGCGCAGTTTGAGTTTGTCGAGCAGCTTTTTAAATCGGTCGC
Source organism: Pseudolabrys sp. (assembly GCA_049674125.1). Taxonomy (GTDB): domain Bacteria; phylum Pseudomonadota; class Alphaproteobacteria; order Rhizobiales; family Xanthobacteraceae; genus Pseudolabrys. The sequence goes on from JBATYN010000398.1 coordinate 6,739, forward strand.
GGTCTTCCGCGAGATCGATCATGTCCGGTGACGTGCCGAGGATCGGCACTTTCGCCTTTTCCAGATGCTCGGCGAGTTTGAGCGGTGTCTGGCCGCCGAACTGGACGATCACGCCGTGCAGCGTGCCGTTGCTGCGTTCGGTCTCGATGATTTCCAGCACGTCTTCTGGCGTGAGCGGCTCGAAATAAAGCCGGTCCGAGGTGTCGTAGTCGGTCGACACCGTTTCCGGATTGCAGTTGATCATGATCGTTTCGTAGCCGACTTCCTTCAGCGCGAAGGCCGCGTGGCAGCAGCAGTAGTCGAACTCGATGCCCTGGCCGATGCGGTTTGGTCCGCCGCCGAGAATAATGACTTTCTTTTTGTCGGACGGCGCGGCTTCGTCCGCAACTTTGCCGGCGAACGGTGCCTCATAGGTTGAGTACATATAAGCGGTGGGTGAAGCGAACTCGGCAGCGCAGGTATCGATCCGCTTGAAGACCGGCCGTACGTCGAGTTTGCGGCGCCTGGCCATGACCGTTTCCGCATCTGTACCGGTCAGTTTGCCGAGCCGCTTGTCGGAAAAGCCCATGGCTTTGAGCCTCCGGAACGGTCCCGCGATCGTCGGCAAACCCTTTGCCCGGATTTCGGCCTCGGCTTCGACCAACCCGCGGATTTCCGCGAGGAACCAGGGGTCGATGCGGCAAGCATTGTGAATGAGTTCGTCAGTGGCGCCGAGCCGCATCGCCTGCGCAACTTTGAGCAACCGGTCCGGCGTCGGCGTGCCAAGCGCAGCACGGATCGCTGCTTTATTGTCGGTGTCGTCGATGCCTTTGGCGACGTCGAAACCTTCGATCGTCATCTCATCGAGGCCGGTCAGCCCCGTTTCGAGGGACCGCAGCGCCTTCTGCAAGCTCTCCTGGAAGTTGCGGCCGATCGCCATCGCTTCGCCCACCGACTTCATCGACGTGGTCAGCACCGGCGAGGCGCCGGGAAATTTTTCGAAGGCGAAGCGCGGGATTTTCGTGACGACGTAATCGATGGTCGGCTCGAACGACGCGGGTGTTGCGCCGCCCGTGATGTCGTTGGCAATCTCGTCGAGCGTGTAGCCGATCGCGAGCTTGGCGGCGACTTTGGCAATCGGAAATCCGGTCGCTTTCGAGGCGAGCGCGGATGAGCGAGACACGCGCGGGTTCATCTCGATCACAACCAGCCGTCCGTCCTCCGGATTGATGGCGAACTGAACGTTCGAGCCGCCGGTCTCCACTCCGATTTCGCGCAGCACCGCGATCGAAGCGTCGCGCAGGATCTGGTATTCCTTGTCGGTCAGTGTGAGTGCCGGGGCGATGGTGATGGAATCGCCCGTATGCACGCCCATTGGATCGACGTTTTCGATCGAGCAGATGATGATGCAATTGTCTTTCTTGTCGCGCACCACCTCCATCTCGAATTCCTTCCAGCCCAGCACTGACTCTTCGATCAGCACTTCGCTGGTGGGGGAGGCGTCGATGCCGCCTTCGACGATGTCGATGAACTCTGCCTTGTTGTAGGCGATGCCGCCGCCGGTGCCGCCGAGCGTGAACGAGGGGCGGATAATTGCCGGAAGCCCGATGTCGTCGAGAGCGACCAGCGCCTGCGCCAGCGTTTTGATCTGGTGCGAACGCGGCGTCGGCAGGCCGATCTTCGTCATCGCGTCGCGAAATAGTTCGCGATCTTCTGCCTTGTCGATGGCGTCGGCGGTCGCGCCGATCATCTTGACGTTGAATTTCTCCAGCACGCCCATCTTGCGTAACGAGAGCGCGCAGTTGAGCGCGGTTTGCCCGCCCATGGTGGGGAGTAGCGCGTCGGGGCGTTCCTTCTCGATGATTTTGGCAACGATCTCCGGCGTGATCGGCTCGATGTACGTAGCATCCGCGAGGTCGGGATCGGTCATAATCGTTGCCGGGTTGGAATTGACGAGTATGACCCGGTATCCCTCTTCCTTAAGCGCCTTGCAGGCTTGGGTGCCGGAATAGTCGAATTCGCAGGCTTGCCCGATGACGATCGGGCCGGCGCCAATGATCAGGATCGATTTGATGTCGGTTCTTTTGGGCATCGGCTCACAGATTGCTGGGCACAAAAAAAGGGCGCGCTTACGCGCGTCCTCCTCGCCCCGGCGGGGGAAAGCCCCGCGCGAGGGGTGCTTAGACCAGAATCGGCGGGCAGGGAAGGGCGAAGCTTGGATCAGCGGTGGATGGAAAAAGCCGATGCTGCCGGCCTGGGACAAAGCGCATCGCGGTGACACGCGGTCTGGTGCCGCCGATCAATGTCCGCGTTCGGGGTAAGACGGCCGATATGGCCCTTCGGGCAATTTCTCTCTTGGCGCATCTGGTTCAGACTGGGTGTTCCACTATTTTTGACTTGTAAACATCAATGCAGGAATGAGCCATGACGAGAATTCAATCGTCGATGATTGTGATCGGTGTGCTCGCCGTCCTCGGCGGCACGGCCGTTTACGCGCAGGACAAGTACTCGCTGAAATCACCGGACGGAATCGCGTTCTCCGACTTTAAGGGATACGAGGACTGGTCGGTGGTCTCATCCGCCCGGACCGACGAAGTGCTCAAGGTCATCGTCGCCAATCCGGCCATGATCGAGGCGTACAAGGCTGGCGTTCCGGGCAACGGCCAGCCTTTCCCGGATGGTTCCAAGATCGCGAAGCTCCAGTGGAAGCCGAAGAAAAGCACGGAGGCCCCCTTCGCCGTGGATGTGCCAGACGTCTTCACGCAGGCTTTCGTCATGGAAAAGGACAGCAAGAGATTTCCGAAAAGCGGCGGATGGGGATACGCGCTATTCAACTACGAAGCCGCATCCGACAAGTTCACGGCCGATCCCAGCCCCTCGGATTGTGGACACTCGTGCCATGTGGCCGTGAAGGCGAAGGACTACATCTTCCACCCGTACCAGAAGCGTTGAACCGCCAGCGATGAATGGTGGCGCGCATGTCACACGCGCTGCCACCTGGGAACGCCGGCAATTTAAATTGACGCGAGGAGAGTTCGTTATGGACACGACCAAAATCGGTGAAAAAATCGATCATCACCGCCGTGACTTTTTAGGCGTTGCTGGCGCGACTATCGCTGCTGCCCAGCTTGGCATGGCTGGTCCGGCTGACGCACAAGCCGGGAAGATGAAGTCGGCACAGCTGCCCGCTATCAAGCCCGGCACGCACACCTCCTTCGCCCCACTCAAGCAGATCGATGCCGGCCTCCTGAATATCGGGTACGCCGAGGCCGGACCCGCCAATGGGCCGGCGGTCATTCTCCTGCACGGTTGGCCCTACGACATTTACAGCTTTGTCGATGTCGCGCCTTTGCTGGCGTCGGCCGGCTACCGTGTGATCGTCCCGTATCTGCGCGGCTATGGCACGACGCGGTTTCTTGCAAATGAAACATTCCGGAACGGTCAGCCGTCGGCAGTCGCAGTCGATACTGTCGCCTTCATGGATGCGCTCAAAATCGAAAACCCAATCATCGCCGGTTTTGATTGGGGAGCGCGCACGGCCAACATCATTGCGGCGCTCTGGCCGGATCGCTGCAAGGCCATGGTCTCAGTGAGCGGTTATCTGATTGGCAGTCAGGAATCCGGCAAGATGCCGTTGCCCCCAAAGGCGGAGCTCGAGTGGTGGTACCAATTCTATTTTGCCACCGAACGCGGCCGGATAGGCTACGACAAAAATCGGCACGACTTCGCAAAGCTGATCTGGAAACTTGCTTCACCGAAGTGGAATTTCGATGATGCGACCTTCGATCGGAGTGCCGCGTCCTTCAACAATCCGGACCACGTCAGCATTGTGATCCACAACTATCGGTGGCGGCTCGCGTTGGCCGAGGGCGAGCCAAAATATGCCGATCTCGACAAGCGGCTTGCGGAAGGTCCGGTCATCACGGTGCCCACCATTACCCTCGAAGGCGATGCGAATGGTGCTCCGCATCTGGATCCCGGCGCCTATGCCAAGAAATTCTCGGGCAAATATGCGCACCGGCTCATCAAGGGGGGCATTGGACACAATCTGCCTCAGGAAGCACCGAAGGCTTTTGCCGAAGCCGTCGTTGACGTCGACGGTTATTCATCGATGTAACTCCGGGTCGGGCGGCCGAAGCCTATTCGTGCGAAGGTGAGAACCGCGCTATAGAATGTCAGCTATGGGGAAAAGCCGACAAGCTTCGACATCGGCCCAGCCCACCCCCTTCAGGCAGGTACGGTGAGCCGGTACGATTGCCTGCCTGGGGGTTACAGAATGAGACGACGCGAGTTCATCACGCTTGTCAGTGCCGCGTCGGTCGCGTGGCCGCTCAAGGTGCGCGCGCAGCAGCCGGCGATGCCGGTGATCGGATTTTTAAGTGCCGTGTCGCCTGCGCCATTCGCGCAGAGGGTCGCCGCATTCCACCAAGGCTTGAACGAAGCCGGTTACGTCGAGGGCCGGAACGTGGCAATCGAAAGCCGCTGGGCGGAGGGGCGATACGATCAATTGCCTGCGCTGGCGGCCGATCTGGTCGGCCGCCAGGTCGTGGTGATCGTGACCTACACTGATGCCGCGGCACTGGCGGCCAAATCGGCGACGACGACCATTCCCATCGTCTTCATCAATGGCGGGGATCCCGTCAGGGCCGGCATTGTGCCGAGTCTCAACCGGCCGGGTGGCAACGTCACCGGAGCGAGTTTTTTCGGGGTCGATCTGGCGCCGAAGCAACTCGCACTGGCGCATGAAGTCGTTCCCAATGCGGCCGTCATCGCGGTCCTGGTGGACCAGAACGTTCCGGATGCCGTGGCACAGGTGCCGGCGATGCAGGAAGCGTCACGGACGCTCGGGCTGCAACTCGTCGTGCAGTTTGCGCGCACTGCAAGCGACATCGATACGGCATTTGCGGCCTTCGTTGGTCAGCGAGCCGGTGCCCTCGTCGTTGGCACCGGTGCCTTGCTGACCAACCAGCGCAAACAAATCATTGCGCTGGCGACGCGCAATGCGCTGCCCACGATCTACCCATTTCGCGAGTTTGCCGCGGATGGCGGCTTGATCAGCTACGGCAACAATGTTCCTGATACCTTTCGCCAGGGTGGCGTCTACGCCGGGCGGATTCTCAAGGGCGATAAGCCGGCCGATCTGCCCGTCACTCTTTCCACCAAGTTTGAGTTCGTGCTCAACGCCAAGACCGCCAAGGCACTTGCGCTCGCTATTGCGCCATCGCTGCTCGCCCGCGCCGACGAGGTGATCGAATAGAAGTGAGTTTCCTGAGCTGCATGGGTCCGCCATTGGCACACGGCGGACATCGCCTAGCGCACTGCCCATGTCCGCCTTTGACCCAAAGCAGACATGCGGCCTAATCACTCAATCGTCCGGTCAGCGAGCGCGAGTAGGCTTGCTGGTACTTCGAGCCCGATCGCCTTGGCAGTCTTGAGATTGATCACCAGCTCAAACTTTGTCGGTTGCTGGATCGGCAAATCAGCCGGCTTGGCGCCTTTCAATATTTGGTCGACGAAGACGGCCGCAGTTCGAAAGACCGCGCGAATATCGGGCCCGTAAGATGACAAGCCACCCGCTTCGACGTATGAGCTGTCCTCGAACAAGGCGGGGATCTTGTTGCTCTTGGCAAAATCAAGAATACGCGCCTGATAACGTCGCGTGAAGGCTTCGGTCGTCACTAACAGCGCATCCGGCCGCTGATTGAGAATATCTGCAAATGCCGCGTCAAGTTCGTCCAAACTGCGCGGTCCGAGCGCGCGAAGTATAACATGCGATTGGTCGGCCGCGATTTCTGTCTCACGCACACGGCGCGCCATGCCGGGATTGGATGAATCCCACAGGATTGCAAAACGTGTTATTCCCGGGGATAGCGCGCGAAGGATATCGAGGCGCTTTGCACTTAACTCCGGTGCCATTACCGAGTTGCCGGTTATGTTTCCGCCGGGCCGGGCAAGGCTGGCCACCAGACCCATTCCGACCGGATCGCTCATGGCGCCAAGAACGATCGGGATCGTCGTGGTGGTTTCCTTGGCGGCGAACGCGGCGGGTGTCCCGACGGTCACGATAACATTGACATTTTGCTGAACGAGATCTGCGGCCAATTCCTTCAGGCGCGCGATATTTCCTTCGGCATATCTCCGTTCTACACTTAAGTTCTTCCCCTCCACATAGCCAAATTCTGCAAGCTTGCTTATGAACGGCTCGGCGAAAAACGTCATATTCATATCCGCGCCGGTAACGAGCAGCCCTACCTTGAACCTTTGCTGCGCGGATGCAGCGCGCGAGCAAACAATCATTGTGCTGCCAAAAAACGCACCGCCAAGAAATGAGATAAACTCGCGCCGTTTCACGTCAGTCAACCGTGGTTGAATTCCATAATGAACAATAGCACGTTGGCACGCGGCTGTTATGTCCGCTATTGGCACTTAGCGGATATGCGGCTGCGGCCAATTCATGTCCGCGTTGCGGCTATGGCTTTGATATCGGGTTCAGCCCCTATCGAAGCACTTGCATGAGTCGCTAAGATGCCGTCTCGTGAGTCTTGGGGGCACATGCGGCGGCGCGATTTCATCACTTTTCTCGGCGCGGCGGCGGCCGCATGGCCACTCGCCGTGCGCGCGCAACAGCCGACGATGCCAGTGATCGGGTTTTTGAACAGCGGGTCACTTGGTGCGTATCAGCATTTGGTGGCCGGGTTTCGACAGGGCTTGAAAGAAACCGGCTATGTCGAGGGCCAGAACGTTGCGATCGAATACCGGTGGGCGGAAGGTCAGTATGATCGACTGCCGGGGATGGCGGCTGATCTGGTCCGTCGCCGAGTGAATGTCATTGCCGCGGTGACGACGCCTGCGGCATTGGCGGCAGAGGCAGCAGCCACGACAATCCCCATCGTCTTCGATACGGCCGGTGATCCGGTCAAGCTCGGCCTCGTAGTCAGCCTGAATCGGCCCGGTCGGAACATCACGGGTGTTACCCAGTTGGGTTCCGAGTTGGTAGCGAAACGACTGGGGCTGCTGCGCGATTTGATACCCACAGCCACCATTATCGGGATGCTAGTAAACCCCACCGACCCAAGATCGAAGACTCAAATAAAGGACGCGCAAGAGGCAGCTCGCACGCTCGGGCTGCAAATCCATGTTTTGAATGCCAGTACGGAGGGAGAAATCAACTCGGCGTTTGCAAAATTGGCCGAACTCCGAGCAGGCGCTCTCATCGTCGGGACTGGTGAACTTTTCAATAGCCGGCCCGAACAGCTCGTAAGGTTGGCAGCACTACAGACACTGCCTGCGATTTATCAGGCCCGCGAGTTTGTCGCGGCCGGTGGCCTGATGAGCTATGGAGCGAACCGGACCGATGCCTATCGGCAAGCCGGCATCTACATCGGCCGGGTTCTCAAGGGCGAAAAGCCCGCGGACTTGCCGGTTGTCCAATCAACCAAGTTCGAATTTGTTATGAATTTAAAGACCGCGAAAGCGCTCGGCCTGACTGTGCCGCCGAGCCTGATTTCCATAGTGGACGAGGTGATCGAATAGCGCCTCATCGGCCATCGACACGGCAAACGAACGTCATCCGGCGCTGGTTGTGGCCGATATTGTGCGCCGAACGCTCGGGCGCGAAACCTGCCAGCTTGAGCTTCTCCAGCATCGCGGCTTCGCTGTAGTGTGACAGGCCGACGGTTTTCTTCAGCCGCAGATAATCAGACACAAAAATCCGCATCAGCCCGAACGCCGCTGCCCAGAAGAATCCGTTGGCTGCGCCGAAGCGCAGCAAGGCGATCGCCGCTGCCGGCGCGGCAAAATGCGGCGGCACGATATCGCCAAGCACGAAAATTCCATCCGGCTTGAGCAGCGTGCGAAACAGTTTGAGCATGCGATCGAGTTCGCCTGCGCTCAGGTACTGCGCAACCGAGTGCATGATGATGAGATCGAAGGAGGCTTTCGGCAGCGTGGCCGCCTGCTCTGCGGCGATGACGGTGATTTTCGGATGCCCGGCATAACGCGCGGTGAGCGACGCACGCACATTCGGTGCGGCTTCCGCCAGCACCAGTTGCCCGCAAGCCGCGGCCACGAGAACGGCCGCTGTCGCTTCGCCACAACCATAGTCGAGCACCTGCACCGCGGCCGAGGCCACGTACCCGCGAATATCTTCGGCGATGGTGCGGTAATGCACGTCGCGATGACGCGCATTCACATAGATCACCGAATGCTTGAAGTCGTAGAAGTCGATCCAGTCCATCTCTCCTATGTCGCAAACAAATGCATATGACGCTAGGCGGGTCGCGCCTGCGTTAATCGTGGCCCTGGATCCCGCTTTCGGGGAATGAGCGGAGTTTTGAATTAGCGCCGCCAAAGCTTCGGGAGGCGCCCATCCTTGCCAAGGACTGGATCGCTGTCGGGCAGGGGCACTTTCGGGATCGTGGTGAGCGCCTTGTCGCGTTCCGCCGGGTTGTCGCCACGGCAGAGGTTATATGTGCCGTCGGGCGGATAAGCGCCGATGACGAGCAGATCGTCGCTGCCGGAAAGTCTCTGATGTCCGGTTCCCGCCGGCAGCACGGCGATATCGCCGGCGGCAAGTTCGAAGACCTCACCGCCACGTCCGCCGAGCTGCACGTGCGCATGGCCGCGCGCAATGCCGAGCGCTTCGTGAATCATTGAATGGTAGTGGACGAAAGGAAAGATTCCGTTGCGCCATTGGCCGTGACCCCAGCCATTGTCGGCAAATAGTTTTTCAATCGCGTTTTCAGGATTGCGTTTGCTGCCAGCATCGATCGCCCCTTTGTAGACCAGCACCGGCAGGGCCGGGTTGTTAGGGACCGCGCCGTCGTCCTTGAACAGGAATGTGAGGGGCTGGGATGATGTCACTAACAGCTCAATTCGGCATACGCCGTTGTCTGTTAACCGCTCGTCCCCGCGAAAGCGGGGACCCAGAACGTAGAATGCTGGATTCCCGCTTTCGCGGGAATGAGCGGAGTGTGTGTCACGCAATCTTGCGCTTGGCCTGCCGCATCATCTCGACAAAGCGCGTGAAGAGATAATGGCTGTCGCGCGGGCCGGGCGATGCCTCCGGATGGTATTGCACCGAGAACACCGGCTTGTCCTTGAGCGCGATGCCGCAATTGGATCCGTCGAACAGCGACACGTGCGTCTGCGCGACATTTTTCGGCAGCGTATCTTTGTCCACGGCGAAACCATGGTTCATCGAGGTGATCTCGACCTTGCCGGTCGTGAGGTCCTTGACCGGATGATTGGCGCCGTGATGGCCCTGATGCATCTTCATGGTCTTGCCGCCGACTGCGATGCCCAGCATCTGGTGGCCCAGACAAATTCCGAAGGTCGGTGTCCCCGAGTCGATCAGTTTCTTGATGACCGGCACCGCATATTCGCCGGTCGCCGCCGGATCACCCGGACCGTTCGACAAGAACACACCGTCGGGCTTGAGCGCCATGATGTCATCAGCTGACGTTTTGGCCGGTACCACCGTCACCTTGCAACCGGAGCCTGCGAGCAGGCGCAAAATATTGCGCTTGATGCCGTAGTCGACTGCGACCACGTGGAATTCAGGATTGGTCTGCCGCGCATAACCTTTGTCCCAGGACCACGGCATTTCATCCCAGGTGAAGCGCTGGCCGCTCGTCACCATCGGCACCAGGTCCATGCCCACGAGGCCCGGCCATCCCTTCGCTTCTTTTTTCAGGGCGTCGAGATCGAACTTGCCGTTCGGCGAATGTGCGATCACCGCATTCGGCATGCCGTTGACCCGAATCAGCGTGGTGAGCGCGCGGGTATCGATACCGGCCAGGCCGATAATGCCGCGCGCCTTCAGCCAGTCGTTGAGGTGTTTGGTCGCGCGGTAATTCGACGGCGAGGTGATGGCGCTGTGCATAATGACGCCGCGCGCGCCCGGCGTCGCGGCCATATTGACGGTCTCGATGTCGTCTTCGTTGGTGCCGACATTGCCGATGTGCGGGAAGGTGAAAGTAATGATCTGCCCGGCATAGGAGGGGTCGGTGAGGATCTCCTCATACCCCGTCATGGCGGTGTTAAAGCAGACCTCGCCGACCGCATGCCCGGTCGCGCCCAGCCCGAAGCCTTCGAGAACGGTTCCGTCCGCCAGCACCAACAGCGCTGTCGGCTTGGGTTCGGCCCAAGACCCGCCGGACGTCCCGGCAGGAGCGGCTTTCGTCTGGGTCATGGCCTCTTAGTTGCGTATTATAGTGTG
>JBATYN010000399.1:0-1917 GCA_049674125.1 Pseudolabrys sp.
TCCGGGCGACGTGTTCTTTGATAGTTGGCCATTTACGGGGCATGTCGGGAAATTTGACGTTCGAACGTTTTGGCGTGTGATAGCCACGAGGCCTCGTCATCGTAGGATTCCCCGGCCGCGTCAGTAATCCGGCCCCCGGGCGCTCGAATTGCGGTCAGGCCTTCACCGTGCCGGACATCGATGGTGACGGGGGTTGCTTTGCCGGAGGGTTCGACGCGCCAAGCGAGGATCGGCGTGCGCGTGACATTGATTTTGCCGTCTGGCAGGAACCAGCAGACCAACAATTCGTAGTCCGGCTGCGCGGGAATGATGGTTGCCTGATTTTCTGCCATGTGAATTTTCCCCTTACCGCCAATTTAGTACGAATATCCAGCCACGGAATCATTTTCAGCGGCCTTCCATGATGCCGGCGGCTCGTAAAAAAACCGCCATTCCGCAGTCGCGCTGGGGGCGGCTTCTCAAAATGAAAAGGGAGAATCCGCGACACTTGTTTTAGCGTATGTCATGTTTCGCCAGGAGCGCGCTCAAATCGCCAACGACTCGGACTGCGCCGGGGACGCTTACAAGATTGCCGAGTCCCCTCAATGTAGTGATGGCATCGTCCAAGATGGCGGCGGCGTCGCTCCTGGAAATGACCTTGTTGATGACAAGGCGATCAAGAAGCGCGCCGACGATAGCGACGCTCGCGTATCCGAGTTCGTGTGCTCCAGCGGTATTCATCGGGCATCACTCCGGTTGTGCAAATTCGGTGCGGCTCCAAATAGAGGCCCCCATTGCTGCTGAGCAAGCAGCGCTCGTTCCCTACGCACCCTCCTATGCCATTAGCTGCCGAAGGCGGCGCTCATAGCATTCTCAATGCAATCGGCATCTCTGCCACAGGACATACGATCACGAAGCCAGTCCTGTTGCTCGGCACTGAGCAGCCGTTCCTGCCGGGCGGGCAGGCTGTTGCGTAGCTTAAAAAAATGGACGACATCTGCTCAGAGTCTAGGCCCCAGAAGCTCTTCCTGGATCACAGGAATAGTGGTTTGTTTGTTGAATCATTGGCTTTATCGCAATTATTTACATGCTCACAAGCGGATATTGGCCCACGAGAAGCGTCGACGAAGTCGCGCCAAGCTCACGCTAGGCGAGCTTGAGCAGGTCATTAAGCTCGTGGGGCGAAACCCAGGCTGCTATCCGCCCGGAGCACTCACCACCCTCAAGGCCATGATGAGTTTGTCGCTGCCGTCGACTGAGAACCTCGCGCCGAACGAGTCGTAGTTAGCGTCTCAGTTTGAATTTTATCCCTTAGCTGATTTCAGGATTTGGTCGGGCGTATCGCTTACCACGATGGCACCGTTTGCACTTCCCATAAATGCGATGACCGTGCCTCGATGCCGAACGTCATCGCGGAACAGCGTGATCGCATTGTCGAGATTGGCGTATATGGTTTGCCCGTTTTCATCGGTGCATTTTACCCATGTTGCCATTATTGGTTTCCTCAAGTTGGCGGTCTATATTGGTTTCGGTTGAAGGAATAACGTAATGCCCGGAGGCCCCAAAGCGAGAAGCGTCTCGCCGAAGTAGTCGGCAACGTTGTGCTGGTCATGAAGATCGCAACTGGCGAACCCGAAGATCAAATCCGCAGAAAAAAGCCCGGGCAATTGGTCGATTAGGCGGAAAGAAGGGCGGCAAAGGGAATAGCCTCATTCCCTTTGAAGGGACGCGAGCGACGGCGAGAGGCGGATTGGCATGGCAAAATCAAAGAGACACGCGGTGACTGTTCTCCTCACTGAGGATCACCTGCGCAAGATGATTGATGATCATCTCCTCAAGGAGGAGGAAATCGGTGATCGGGTCAGGGTCGCTCGCATCGTGCAAAAACTCTTGAACGGCGCTTTGGACTTGCCGGACAAGCCGTGGCACGATTGGGAT
>JBATYN010000400.1:0-7933 GCA_049674125.1 Pseudolabrys sp.
CCACGGCTTTCACCGCTAGTACCTGAAACTAGTGCGTCTACCAATTCCGCCACCTGGGCTTGTCGGGACCAGATACGGAGCCGTTTCCAGCTTGTCAATGAAGGGGTTTGGGCCTGTACAGCCTTCGGCCTATCCTGTATTTGCCGGGTTTCGAGGCCTCCTCGCCGGCATTGAATCGAGAGCGGCATGACCGCACGAAGCCCCTATGACACCTTGATCACCGTCTACGGCGGATCGGGCTTTCTTGGCCGACACGTCGTGCGCGCTCTTGCCAAACGCAACTATCGCATTCGGGTGGCGGTGCGCCGGCCAGAACTCGCCGGCTTTTTGCAGCCACTGGGGCGCGTCGGTCAGATCCATGCTGTGCAGACCAATCTGCGCCACGCGCCTTCAGTGAACGCGGCAGCGCGCGACGCCCAGGCGTTGATCAATCTGGTCGGCATCCTGTTTGAACGCGGCCGCCAGCGCTTCGATGCCGTACACACTTATGGTGCGGAGCAAGTGGCCCTCGCCGCTAGCGCCCATGGTGCGCATTTGGTGCACGTGTCCGCAATCGGCGCTGACGAGAAGTCGGCCAGTGCCTATGCCCGCTCGAAGGCGAATGCCGAGCAACTGGTGCTGTCGGCGCAACCGTCAACCACCATCATGCGCCCGTCGATCCTGTTTGGACCGGAAGACGACTTCTTTAACCGCTTCGCCGCGCTTGCGCGTTTTTCGCCCGCGTTACCGCTCATCGGCGGTGGCCTTACCCGCTTTCAGCCCGCGTTCGTCGGTGATGTTGCTACCGCAATCGCCAACGCCGTCGATGGCAAGACACGCCCCGGCACGGTTTACGAATTGGGCGGCCCGGACGTACGATCATTCAAAGAGCTCATGCAATTTGTACTCGCCACGATCGAGCGCAAACGGTTGCTGGTTCCGCTGCCTTTCTTCCTGGCGAAATTGCAGGCGACATTCTTGCAGTATCTCCCGAAACCGTTGCTTACGCCCGATCAGGTTGAGCTGCTGCGCACCGACAACGTGGTGTCGCAATCCGCCAAGTCGGAAGGGCGAACTCTATCGGGGCTCGGCATCGAGCCGGAGCCAATCGAGGCGATTGTGCCGTCTTACCTTTGGCGTTTTCGCAAGACCGGGCAATTCCGCAGTCGGGCCGCGTGAGCCTTACATAGCGTACAGGGCAATGAGTCCAACGCTACCGACCAGAATGCGCCAATACGCAAAAAGTGCGAAGCTGTGGCGTTGCACATAGCCCAGAAATGTTTTCACAACGATCCATCCGAAGATAAACGAAAAGATGAAGCCAACGGCCGTCACCGCGATATTGCTGCCGAGCGCAAGCTCTCCGCGACTCTTGTAAACTTCATAAGCAAATGCGCCGACCATCGTCGGCATCGCCAACCAAAATGAAAATTCCGCTGCCGACCGGCGATCGGCTCCGAACAGCATTGCACTCACAATGGTCGCGCCTGCGCGTGACACCCCGGGTACCATTGAGAGGCACTGAATGAGGCCGATGCCGAAATACATTGGCAAACTAAACTCGGTTGCTTCGTGATAGCGCGGCTGCAAGTTCAGTCGATCGACCCACAACAAGATAAAGCCGCCGACAATGAGCGAAACGCAGACGATCCGGATGTCGAACAGATACGATTTGATGATGTGGTAGCCGACGGCTCCAATGACCGCCGCCGGCAGGAAAGCCAGCAATATCCCGATAACAAAACGCGCCGCCGCCCATTGCGTGAACATGGCCTTGGCAAGGGCCCAGAGCCGGCCAAAATAAATCGTCAGCAAGGCCAGAATGGCGCCGAGCTGGATCAATATCGCGAAGGATTTGCCGAAGGCATCATCGCCCCAACCGAACAAGTGTTCGATCAGAAGCAAGTGGCCTGTCGATGACACCGGAAGGTATTCGGTGAGGCCTTCAACAATGCCGAGCACAGCGGCCTTGATCAGGTCCATGTGTGCCGCGGCCGGGCCAAGAACGGCGTTGATGGCATCGAAATTCATGAATTGCTCCGGGGATATACGGGCGATGCGGGCCAGCGCTTTTGGCGCAAACGCGCCAGCGTGGCAACGAAAAAACGCGAAAATTCGTGACGATTTGCGCCACCTCCGCGCCTTTCTATAGTGCCAATACTGATTCCCACCGTGAGCGGCCTCGCCGCGTCAATCCGGGCACCGATGCTGACACTGTTTCACCACCCGCTCTGTCCTCGATCACGCTATGTGCGGCTCATTCTCGGAGAGTACGGCATCCCGGCTCGGCTTGTGGAGGAACGGTTCTGGGAACGGCGCGAAGAATTCCTGTTGCTCAATCCGGCAGGGGAGCTGCCTGTTCTGGTGGCAGAAGGTGATCCGCCGATCCCCGGGGCCGGGATCATCGCCGAATACATCGAAGAAACCTACCCGGGAGAAAATGGTGAGGATCGTTTGCTGCCGTTACACCCCGGTCGTCGTGTTGAGGTGCGCAGGCTGGCGAACTGGTTCAATGAGAAATTCCATGCGGAGGTCAGCGGTCCGCTGGTGACCGAGCGGGCATTCAAGCGTCACATGACGCAGGGACAGGGCGGCGGACCGCCAGATACTGAAGCGCTGCGCGCCGCCCGCCACAATATTCGCTATCATCTGGCCTATATCAGCTGGCTGGTGCGATCCCGCGATTGGCTCGCCGGCGAGCGACTAAGCTTGGCCGATCTCGCTGCAGCAGCGCACCTGTCCGTTGCGGACTACTTGGGCGAAGTACCGTGGCACGAAGACGAAGCGACAAAGAACTGGTACGCGCGGGCAAAGTCGCGTCCATCATTCCGGACGCTTCTCGCCGACACGCTGGCAGGACTGCCGCCATCGCAAAACTACGCCGACCTCGACTTCTGACCGATCCGGCCGCGATCAAAACGGCCCTTGCGGAGCAGGCGCGCGCACGCGGCTTCGACGCATTCGGGATTGCCAGCCCGGACGCTGCGCCAGAACTCAAAGCACGGCTTGAAAGTTTTCTAGCCGACGGCGCACACGGCGACATGACCTGGTTGGCAGACACCGCCGCGCGCCGCGCATCGCCATTGGTACTCTGGCCGGATGTGCGCTCGATCGTCATGCTCGGAATGAACTATGGCCCTGACATAGACCCGCTGGCGATTCTAAAAGTGCCGGAACGCGCCGCCATTTCGGTTTATGCCAAAGGCGACGATTACCACGAGCTGATCAAAGCACGGCTGAAGGAATTGGCCCGGTGGCTCACGTCCAATGCCGGCGGCGATGTGAAAGTCTTCGTTGATACAGCGGCGGTTATGGAAAAACCGATCGCCGAGCGCGCCGGCCTGGGCTGGCAGGGCAAGCACACAAATGTTGTTTCCCGCCAATATGGATCATGGCTCTTTCTCGGCGCGATATTCACTACGCTCGATCTGCCGTTGGATAATGCCGAGCCCGATAACTGCGGCAGTTGCCGCGCATGTCTCGACATTTGCCCGACAGCGGCATTTCCCGCGCCTTATAAGCTCGATGCACGGCGCTGCATTTCCTACCTCACCATCGAGCACAAGGGCCCAATACCGCGCGAGCTGCGGACATCAATGGGCAACCGCATTTATGGCTGCGACGACTGTCTTGCCGTTTGTCCGTGGAACAAATTCGCAAGCCAGGGACGAGAGACCAAACTTGCGGCGCGCGAAGTCTTGCGCGCACCTCGCCTTGTTGATCTCGTCCGCCTCGACGATATCCAATTCCGCAAACTTTTTTCAAAGACCTCAATCAAGCGTACCGGCAGGGACCGGTTTGTCAGAAACGTATTGATTGCGATCGGTAACTCGGGCGACGCGGCGCTGGCGATAGAAGCTGAAAGATTACTTGACGACGCATCGCCGCTGGTGCGCGGCGCCGCGGTGTGGGCATTGTCGAAGCTTCTGCCACACGAAGAATTTTCGTCGCTATCGCGACAACGCCGCGATTCCGACACCACAGTCCAGGAGGAATGGACGGCAGCGCTCTAGAATTCCTTAACCGCAACGATCAGGTGCTCGATGTCCTCCAATCGCGAGAGGCGATGATCACCGTCCTTGATCAGAGTCAGCACCACATCATCACGTGAGAAGCGCGACACCAGTTCGACCGCATGCCGCCACGGCACATCCGGGTCCTGCACGCCCTGGAGTATATGTACCGGACAGCGCGTTTCGATCAGACCGCCCAAGAGCAAATGCTTGCGGCCATCCTCGATCAGCCTGTGCGTGATTGGATAAGGTTCTTCGCCGTATGCAGACGGCCGCATCCAGAAGCCCTTTTGCTCAATTTCACGTCTGGTGGCGTCAGAAAACTCCTTCCACATCAACTCCTCGGTGAAGTCGACTGCCGGCGCGATCAACACCATGCCTGCAATTGGCGCTGCATCTTTTTGCGCAGCTAGCGCTCGCGCCAGCAGCAATGCCAGCCAGCCACCCATGGATGAACCGACCACGATCTGCGGGCCCTGGCCAAAGCGCGTATAGACTGCGAGGCTTTCTTCCAGCCATCGGCCAATGGTGCCTTCGGTAAAATCCCCGCCCGATTCACCGTGGCCGGAATAATCGAACCGCACACACGCCCGGCCCGCATTTTCCGCCCATCGATCAAGCGCTTCAGCTTTTGTCCCGTTCATGTCGGACTTGAAGCCCCCAAGCCAGAAAAGGCCTGGGCTTTTGCCCTCTCGCGTGCGCACCGCGATCCTACGGTCGAGCGGAGATGAACCTATCGTCAGGGACGTCAAACGCGCGTCGCTCATGAGTGCTTGTTGCCGATGCTATTTGCGAAGTCTATACCTCCTATTGGCAGGCGCCGCACGAAAAGGCGCGTGAAATGGACCTGAAAAATATCTGGGCTTCGAGGTTGTAACGTCATGTCGAGCTTGCCCGCGAGCG
The DNA here is from genome assembly GCA_049674125.1 of Pseudolabrys sp. Taxonomy (GTDB): domain Bacteria; phylum Pseudomonadota; class Alphaproteobacteria; order Rhizobiales; family Xanthobacteraceae; genus Pseudolabrys. The sequence goes on from JBATYN010000400.1 coordinate 4,896, forward strand.
CGGTTCCCACGGCGAGCAAAGATAGTCCGCACAATATTTATTCGGACGACGCCTCTCACACGCCTCAGTCAGCACGTGCTTCGAAGACTGTCCTTATAGTCGTCCCCACACTCGATGGCGGTGCTGCCGACGCGGGCGCGGTCGAGTTGGTTCGTATTCTCACTAAGGCAGGTCATCGGGCAATCGTTGTTTCGCGAGCCGGGCGTCTCGTAGCCGACGTGACCGGGTGCGGCGGAGAATTCGTTCCGCTTGATGTGTCGAGCAACAATCCGATCGTCATGTTGCGCAATGGGTTTATTCTGTTGCGGCTGGTGCGCGAGCGGCGATGCAATGTCATTCACGCCTTTGGCCGCGCGGGTGCGTGGAGCGCGTTCATGGCCGCGCGCCTTGCAGGCACTTCCTTCGTGACAAGTTGCTACAAGGGTTTTCGCGAACAGAATGTCTTCAAGCGTCTGTATAACAGCGTCATGGCACGTGGCGACCGCGTGATCGCATCAAGCGAACAAATCGCGCAGTTGATCAATGATCGCTATGGAACGCCCTGGGACAAAATCACTGTAGTGCCGTGCGGTGTCGATCTCGATCGTTTCGATCCTGAAAGCATGACGCGCGAACGCGTCGAAGCAATGCGCAGCACATGGGGCGTCAAACGCGATACCAAAGTTATTCTGATCACAGGCCGTATCTTGCGCCGCAAAGGGCACCACGTTGTGGTGAAGGCGGTGAAGCGGCTCAAGGAAATGGGGTTGAAGGATTTTTTGTGTGTCTTCGCCGGCGAGGATCGCGGGCGCACCCGGTACACGGGAGAATTATGGGACCTGGTGCTCACGACCGGGACCATGGACGTGATCCGCATGGCTGCGCCCGTTGCCGATATGCCGGCCGCGTACGCTGCTGCATCCGTCGTTGTGTCAGCGGCTGTGCAGCCGGAAGGCGTGCAGCGCGCAATTCTGGAAGCGCAGGCCATGGCACGGCCCATCATTGTGTCAGATCTTGGTGCTGGAACTGACGTCGTGCTCACCGCGCCGGCGGTGCCCGAAAGCCGGATCGCAGGGTTTCGCTTCCACTCAGGCGACGACGCCGCCCTCGCCGCGGCGCTGGTTCGGCTATTTTCCATGCCGGAGCAAAACCGCGCGACAATCGGCCGGCGCGGCCGCGATTGGGTAGCGGGTCATTTCAATGCCGAAATCGTTGCCGAACAGACGCTGCGCGTGTACGGCGGGATCGATGGACCCACCGTCCCGGCCGGACCAAACTAAAGCAAGACAAAATCAGGGTAATTTGAACACTTTGACCGCCGATTCCGATCCGATTTTCGATAATCGTGACGGAACTGCGTTGACTTCTTCACCGTTTCTAACAATCTATCGCTATTCCTGAGGCGTCTTTGGCGCCAAAGGATCGTTGCAACAATACGAGGAGAAAATAGCCATTCGTCGTCCGATGAAGTCCGCGCTGCCCGTTCAAAAGGACGGCCCGCGCATTAACGAGGAGATCCGCGTCCGCGAGGTCCAACTAATCGATGCCAGTGGTCACAACCACGGTCCCACACCGATCCAAACCGCCATCGACATGGCGCAGGCCGCCGGCCTCGACCTCGTCGAAATCGCCCCCAACTCGACACCGCCCGTCTGCAAGATCCTGGATTACGGCAAGTACAAATACCAGGCGCAGAAAAAAGCGGCGGAGGCTCGCAAAAAACAGAAAGTCGTCGAGATCAAGGAGATCAAGCTCCGGCCTATGATCGACGACCACGACTATCAGGTAAAAATGCGCTCGATGAAGCGCTTCTTCGAAGAGGGCGACAAGGTCAAGATCACCTTGCGTTTTCGTGGCCGCGAAATGGCCCACCAGGAGCTCGGCTTCAAATTGCTGGACCGGGTGAAGGTGGATACCGGACCGATCGCCAAGGTCGAGTCCGAACCGCGGTTCGAAGGTCGTCAGATGGTCATGGTGCTGACACCGCGTTAACTCCCAGGCGCACGCTGAACAAACGGGCAAAGGCGCCACTCGCCGGATTGCGGTGGCGCGTCAACATTTTAGCGCCAATCGGCGGCGCAAGGGCGGGCGGTTGCATGGCTGCGCCGCCTCTGCCATAACGCCGGCCATCGTCGCCCGGCCAGTAAGGGCTGCCGTGGCGGCGATTAACGCTCAATCCCGAGCACACCGCTCTTAAGGCCAGCCGCCTTATGAGCACATCCCGGCCGTTTGGGTTCGCCCGCTGCGCGCCGATGAGGAGAGCCAAATGCCCAAGTTGAAGACCAAATCGGGCGCTAAAAAGCGCTTCAAGATCACGGCGACCGGCAAGGTAAAATATCAGCAGTCCGGCAAGCGCCACGGCATGATCAAGCGGACCACCAAGCAGATCCGTGAGCATCGCGGCACCAATGTGCTGTTCAAATCCGACGGCGACAACATCAAGAAATACTGGTTGCCGAACGGCTAACTGGTTTTCCATGGCCGCTTGAACGCGGCTGTCTTCGTCAATTATTCGCGCGCACTGCAAGGAGATTTTCCATGGCCCGCGTCAAACGTGGTGTCACGTCGCACGCCAAACACAAGAAGGTCCTCAAGGCCGCCAAGGGCTATTACGGCCGGCGCAAAAATACGATCCGCATTGCCAAGCAGGCAGTCGAAAAAGCGAACCAATACGCTTTTCGCGACCGCAAGCGGCGCAAACGCACGTTCCGCGCGCTATGGATCCAGCGCCTGAATGCCGCGGTGCGGCCCTTCGGACTTAACTACAGCCGTTTCATTGCCGGGCTTGCCAAGGCAGGTGTAACGGTCGACCGCAAGGTTCTGTCGGATCTCGCCATTCACGAGCCCGCAGCATTCCAGGCGATCGTGGAAAAGGCCAAGGGCGCGTTGCCGGCGTAAAGTTTTGAGGTCGTCATGCCCGGCCATAGGCGTCCGAAGGACGGCGTGCTTTCGCACACCTATGTGCGGGGCATCCGCGCCTTTCTTCTTGCAGGCAAGACGTGGATGGACGGGACAAGCCCGCCCATGACCAGCTAGAACGCTACTTGCTGGGACACATG
>JBATYN010000401.1:0-7534 GCA_049674125.1 Pseudolabrys sp.
CGGAAAATGGTGCATGCTGTCAGGAAGCGCGACATGCAAACCATAGATCACTGCTGTGTTCGACATCTGGGTCTTCGCCGTATCCATATCGGCAATCGTTTTGTTTGGCGAAACCATCACTTTGATAAAAATGGCGCCAATGACCAGGGCGATATTCAGTGTTCTGCGCATGCGAGCCTCCTTTACGGATGCCCCTCCGACGTCATAGTCGTGCTTGTCGCGCAAACCGTTTGTGAATGAGTTCACACACCGTGTGATTTGTTTGCAGGAGATGACTGAGGCAGGCCGTGCGGCTCTTATGAAGTCCCATTTTTCGCTGGAAACGGCGCCTCGTACGGCCCAAAAACGAACGGCGTAGTTGGTACTACGCCGTTTCTCGCTTCCTCGATAATTCCGCACACATCCCGGGCAGTGATCAGCCCGGACAGACGGACAAGCCGCTGCAGCCTCCAAGGGTGAAGTTCGCCTTCTCGCTCGACGAGCCACCCGCGATCTCAAGCGCCTCATCGGAAACGTCGAAGGACAGGATCTCTTCTTCAGTGATTTCAAGTGCTGTTACGATATTCTTCATTGCCTTGGTCCTTTTGTTCGCCAAATTTGGCCATTCAGATTGAGACCTCAGAGCGAAAATAATCGCACTCATTCATTTATAACGCGGTCGCTGGCCAGAGCCATATTGCAGCTTCAGCCGGGCTTCATCCCTGCCGAAATTCGCTTGAGCCGTTGAGCAAGCGGCGCCATTCAGCGACGCGCCCCGCGATGGCAACCCGGCTGGTCCGGTTTATAAATCTGACCGACACGAGTGCCTCCAATCATCGAGTCTCATGCTCATAAACTAGGCCGGCGCCTGCAACTTGTATGTGACGACGGTCACACAACCTACAATTATGCCGGGTCGAAGCCTGTGATTGTCGGTCGAACAGGTCGCTGTCGTTTGGCCCAATTCGGTTTGGCCCCGACACACAAATTCAGCGCGCGCGGCAAGTTCGAAATCAAACCGCAAATGACGAATTGAGGGTCACGCAACAACACGACTCGGCGTGACAGCTGCGTGAGCAAGCATCGCCGCAACAGCTGTGCCACGTGATGCATCCGCGCACGCAAGACTTCGATCATTGTCGTTTTCGACAACGACGTCGTCGCGCGCGCCCAAGCGTTTTCGCCGCGAATCATTGATTTTGGAGATTCTATGAGTCGTTGCAGGCGGCGCGGATAGCAGCGCGTCTACAGCAATAACTTAGCAAGTCGGCGGGGCGCTGCCAATGGCAAAATTTTTTGCGAGTCAGTTGTTGTGGAAAAAATTGTTTGAGAGCGTCGAGATCGCAATACTCACCACTACCGAGCCGGCGCAGGCAGCAGTCGAACGCAAATACAAACTCGCCTTTACGAATGCGCCGTCCAACGGCGTGTCGTCAGAGACTGGAACCTATGCCAGTCTGAAATTTCATTTCACGATCCTTTCGGCATTTGCGCTCTTGTCTATGGCATGGGATGAAGCGCTGGCTGGACGGTTTTCTATCAATGACGCCATTTCGCAGGCTGTCCTGACAAACCCCGGCGTGGGCGAAGCCTCCGCAAATCGTCGCGCAACAGAAACAGAAGCTGATCGCCCCCGTCTTCGTCGTTGTGGGGAACGACGGCTGCCCGGCGTGCGAACCTGCCGGCTCGCTTCCGCGCGCGCCAAGACCCGCCTCGAACACATTGGTCGCCGGGCCGCCCGGCGACGGAATCGTAACTGTCGGTACCGGCGAGAGCGTCTGTATATTGTGCCTGGATGACGCATCCTCGACGTCGCCGATTCGAGTCGCTAGCCCCTCCGGCCCAAGCAGCGCCAGTGGCAGCCCGTTGTCAGGCAGTGAATCAATAGCGACGTTTTGAAAATTAGCGCCGCTTGGGGGAATCTTGTCGGGCAGAACCGACTTGTCATCGGTAATTGAAAAGAGCTGCGCGAACTGCTCGCCATTGACGCCATGCCCGGCGCTTAATTCAACATGGAGATCGGCAATTGGCTTGCCCGAGGAATCGAAAAACGGATCGGCGGTGACCGTGCCTTGGTTGTCAAACAATATGACCAGTTTTGTATCGACGTGAACGAGTGTCAGCTTCTCGTTCGCGACGGCCGAGAGATCGAGTTTCGCGCTATGATCGCGATTGAGGTCGACGACAATTGATTGATCGCCCTGAGGCTTTGTAATTTTGATGGTATGCGGCTGCATGAGACTGGCAACCTGCAAATTATTCGCTTGCGCGACGACAACACGTTCGTTCATGGGCCCTGCCCCTCCGACTCAACACACGCGGCACTGCGCCGCACACGAGGGTTGAACCACAAAGCAATGACAGATTTTTAGTTCCAGCGCGTCCGCTGATCAGAGGACAGGCCATGCCATCGTCGCAATCGAACATCATCGTCTGCTCAGATGAGACGACGTGCGCGAAGAGACGCAAAAATATTACGGCCTGCGATGGAAGCGTTATTTATCGGACAAACTATCCACCGACACCTCTAGCGAGCGTCGCGTAGCACCATACACTGAGCGCAAAAAACACACCTCTGCGATGAGCGGACGCGACCGAACCGGTGTTGCATTTTCCTGGAGATGCTTAAAATTCAACCGCCGAGCAGGGTCCGTGTTCGCTCGCGTAATTTCTTGATCAGGCCATCCGCACCGCCTGAAGCAATGATCGAGGCAAATTCGTCGCGTCGCGTCGCGAGATCACTCACCGTGCCGTTGAAATAGACGTCGATCACGCGTCCACCGCGGACCAAATAGTTGATCGTCACCGTCCGGCCGCCGGGCTGCAGCAGCTTCGACTTGACGATCTCGCCGCCGCCGCGCGTCTCCGGAGTCGTTTGCGAGTCGACGACAAAACTTTCTCCCGAATAGTCGCTCACCTGGCTGGCATAGTCCGCGATGATGAAGTGGGCGAAAGCATCCCGGACCGCAGCCTGCTGATCGGGCGAAAAGGTCGCCCACTTTGGCCCCACCGCGAGCCTCGTCATCGTCGCAAGATCGAAAGCAGACGTAATGGCGGGCTCGAAACGCTTGTCGCGCTCACGCACGCTGAGCCGGCCCGCTTGCTGGATCGTCGGCTTCAGCTGCTGGTAATAAGACTGGATGTGCTTGGCGGCCGGACTTTCAGCCTGCAACGGGCTCGAGCCTATGAGGGCCACGGCCATCATGGCCATGGTCCAAATCATCAAAAGGCCCGGGAGGCGTCTGAAATCTCTCATCGCGACTATTCCGCTTGCTCCGTTGGGTAGCCCGGCCACATGGCCAGCGGCCTTCACATAATCTCCAATGCTCTCCAATGCGCCGTATGGGCACAAAATGAGCGCAACAGGTCGCATATCTGCTTGTATCTTACCACCGTTTTGGGAATTGGGCCGAGGCTGCGCCAATTGGTAAGCTGGGAATCGAACCGGTCCCTTGACGCGTGGGCGCCGTCCACACATGACCCGAATGCCAACCAGACACGATTTAAGCGCCCCGCCACAACCCCATGAGCAAAGACGACAACCTGGTGACGACCGCGATCACAGAGGCCGTGCGCCTCTCGACCCGCAATGCCTGGCTCGTCATCCTCGGCTTCTTGCTCGTGGCCGTCTTTTCTGCGGGCTATCTCACGCGCCATTTCGCGATCACGACCGACAGCAATAAGCTCCTGTCGAGTTCGCTGCCCTGGCGCCAGCAGGAAATCAGGCTCGATCGCGCTTTCCCCCAGCGGATCGACCAGCTCATCGCCGTCATCGACGCGACGACGCCCGAGGCCGCTGAAGAGGCGGCCGCTGCACTGGTGAAAGACCTTTCACCTCGTCACGACTTGATCCGCACCATCAGCCTGCCCGATGGCGGCGAGTTCTTCGCCCGGAATGGCATCCTCTTCCGCACGGTCGATGAAGTCGGCCGCGACATGTCGGAACTGATCACCGCCCAGCCTTTCCTCGGAACCCTGGCCTCCGACCCGACGCTGCGCGGCGTCCTGCGCACGTTATCGCAGTCGATCGAGGGCGTGCGCCTGGGAAAAGCAAAGCTCGAAGATCTTCGGCCCGCGCTCGCCGCCATCGCCGATGCCCTGGAACGGCTTGCGAAAGGACAGGATCCGGCTTTTTCCTGGCGCCGGCTCATCACGGCGCGCGCGCCGGAGCCGTCGGAGCTTCGTCGCTTTGTGAATATTCAGCCGGTGCTGGACTTCGAAGACATGCAGCCCGGACGCAAGGCGACGGCGGCCATTCGCGAGGCGGCGTCCCGGCTCGGCCTGACACCGCAGAAAGGTGTGACGGTGCGGCTCACCGGATCTGTCGCCCTTTCGGATGAGGAATTCGCCACAGTCGCGGACGGCGCGGCTTTGAACGGCGTCGTGACATTTCTTCTTGTCATCTTGGTCCTGTGGCTCTCGCTGAAGCAGGCCCGCATCATCGTGGCCGTCTTGGTCAGTCTCATATGCGGGCTCATTCTCACGGCAGCTGTCGGGATGTGGATGGTTGGCGTGCTCAACCTCATTTCCGTCGCTTTCGCCGTGCTATTCGTGGGGCTCGGTGTGGATTTCGGCATCCAGTTCAGCGTCCGCTACCGGACCGAACGGCATGCGTCCCGCGACCTCCATGAATCGCTCGATGAGTCGCTCCATGCGTCGCTCTATGAGTCGCTTTTGTCCACTGCGCGCGCGGTGGCCAGGCCCCTTCTTCTCGCCGCCGCCTCAATCGCGGCCGCGTTCTATTCGTTTCTGCCGACCGCATATCTGGGCCTTTCCGAACTCGGATTGATCGCAGGAACCGGCATGATCATTGCACTTGCGACGACCGTAACCCTGCTTCCAGCACTGCTCACGGTGCTCAAGCCAGCGGGTGAAACGGCTCCGATCGGTTGTGCTACGCTGGCGCCTCTTGATCGCTTTCTCGAGAGGCGGCGCAACTGGATTGTTGGTACGACGCTGGTGACCACGATTCTTGCGTTGCCGCTGCTTGCGGGCCTGCGCTTCGACTTTAATCCGCTCGATTTGCGAGCGCAGGATTCGGAATCGATCTCGACGCTTCTCGATCTCATGCGCAATCCCGACACAAGCACAAACACGATCGACATACTTGAGAGCAATCTCGCCCAAGCCTCAGCCATCGCCGAAAAGCTACGCGGAATGCCGGAGGTCGCTCGGGTTCTAGCACTGCAAAGCTTCGTACCCAAGGATCAGGACACGAAGCTCGCCATAATCGACGATGCGAGCTTTTTCCTGCGGAATACACTCAACCCGGATAAGATTGCTACCGAACCGACGCTGGCAGAGACTGTACTCGCTATTGAAACAACGGCCCATGACTTGTCCGGTGCGGCGCGCGATCTCGACAACCCTGCCGCCATTCAGGCGCGGCGTCTCGCAAACCTGCTGACCTCACTGACGAAGGCACCGCCGGCGGTCAGGAATGAGGCGGAACACGCCCTGGTCACACCACTGCTGACAACGCTCGGCCAAGTGAGAGATCTCCTGGCGGCCGACCATGTGAGCATCAAGAATATTCCGGCAACACTCAAAAGCGCTTGGGTGTCGGCCGACGGCCAATACAGGATCGAAGTGACGCCGAGCGGTGACGGCAATGACAACGCAACCATACGCCGCTTCGTCAATGCGGTCCGTGAAGTCTCACCCGAGGCCGCCGGAAAACCAATTTTTATCATCGAGGCTGCTGCCACTATCGTCAAAGCATTCTTCCAGGCTGGCATCTGGTCTGTGGTGTCGATCGCGCTGATCCTGTTCGTCGCACTGCGCCGCTGGACCGATGTCGCGCTGACCCTGGTACCTCTCATCGTTGCCATCGTCGTCACACTCGAAATCTGTGTGGTGATCGGCTTACAATTAAATTTCGCAAATATCATAGCGCTACCGCTGCTTCTCGGCGTCGGCGTCGCCTTCAAGATCTATTACGTCATGGCGTGGCGTTCGGGCGAGACGAACTTCTTGCAATCGAGCCTGACGCGAGCTGTTTTCTTCAGTGCCTGCACGACGGCCACCGCATTCGGCAGCCTTTGGTTCTCGCATCATCCGGGCACGTCGAGCATGGGCAAGCTGATGGCCCTGTCGCTTGCGACGACGCTCGCGGCCGCGGTTCTCTTCCAGCCCGCGCTTTTAGCCACACAGCGCAAGAATAAGGCCGATTCATAAAGGGTTATGAGTATTTACAAAAGCAGGGGGACTGTGGCGAAAAAGTCACGGCCATTAAGGTGCGTGTCTGCTAGCCTTAGCACGGGGCTCGACTCTGATTGGCGCGTTGCGTCGGTGGTTGTCCCTCGCTCGTTGGCCATTGAATTTTCGTGAAGACCTTGCGCGTCTTGCGGGAATTCAAGAGGGATGAATAAGGAATGCATCGCGTTCAAGGTTGGGTCACTTGCTTGATCGCCTGTGGGTTGGCAGCACTGGTCAGTGCATGCGCTGGCACGCCCAGGGATGCATCGCTGCCGATCAGCGACCCCAGCGAGCAGACGAACCGCCAAGTCTTAGCGGCAAATCAGGCCGTGCTGCGTCCAGCCGCCGAAGTCATCAAAGCGACAGTACCGGGGCCGGTACGTGAGCGGTTGCGCGATATAAATTCGAACCTGAAAGAGCCGCGCATCTTTTTAAATAATGTTCTGCAGCTCCGTTTGGATGCAGCCGCGCACACCGCCGGCCGGTTCGTCGTGAATTCCGTCTTTGGTCTCGGTGGCGTTGTTGATATTGCGGCTCGGGAGGGCATGCCGCAGGAGAGCGGCGATTTCGGCCAGACTCTATTCGTCTGGGGTGTCGCCGAGGGGCCCTATATCGTGCGACCTTATTTAGGGCCCTCGACGTTGCGCGACGCGGTGGGCGCTACCGTTGATCTTTTCGGCGATCCGCTCGGATTATTAATAGGGACCCAAGTGGGCGTAGCAATTAGCACCGCGACTTTGGATGCAGTGGTCCGGCTGGGCGATTTGAAGGCGGCCGAGGATGCCTCAATCGATTTCTACAGTTTCCTCCGGTCGGGCTACTACCAGACACGTCGGGCGCAACTGCACGAAGCGATCGGCCAACCGGGTGTCATCGATTCACCAGCTACCAGCGATACTGACGGCGACCCAGGCAAGGGCGGCCATCACACAGTCGTCGGAGCCCGCTGAAGGTTAGCTTGCCTTATTCTCACTACGGCGCAGGAGATAATGACCTTCGATCCAGTGCCAAACAAAAAGGCCCGGCAAACCCAAAATCAGTTCGCGAACTCGTTTTGACAGGGAAATAGCGAGTGCGGTTTCCGCTGGCAGTCCGAACAACGCGCCGAACAATACAAACCCGCCCTCGAGAGCACCTAACGCTCCGGGCACCATGAACGCTGCAGCACGGACGCCAGAGCTGAGGCTTTCGAGGATAAACGCATCAAGCACGCCGAGGGGCTGGCCCAGAAACTGCATCACCAACCAAATTTCGCCCGTGCCTGCGGCCCATCCAACGAGGCGCAACAGATTGGCGCGCAAGAAAGCAAATCGGTTACGGTATGTAGCCACAACAGCATCGTCGATCGCCGAAGCGT
>JBATYN010000402.1:0-1566 GCA_049674125.1 Pseudolabrys sp.
CGTGCTGCCTTCGCTGAATCTCCTGGCCGCACCGCGCGCGACCGAGCGGACAACTTTGTCGCGTGACATCATCGACGGCAATGCGACCGCCCTGGAAAGTGTACTGCAGGACTTCGGCGTCCGCGGCGAGATCATAAATGCACGGCCGGGTCCGGTGGTTACGCTCTACGAACTCGAGCCGGCGCCCGGCATCAAATCGTCGCGTGTGATCGGACTTGCCGACGACATTGCCCGTTCTATGAGTGCGGTGTCGGCGCGTGTCGCCGTTGTCTCCGGCCGCAATGCCATCGGCATCGAACTGCCCAATCCGACGCGAGAGAAAGTCTATTTGCGCGAGCTGCTCACCGGCCTGGACTATAACGAGAGTGCGGCAAAACTGCCGCTCTGCCTCGGCAAAACAATCGGCGGTGAGTCAGTCATCGTCGACCTGTCGCGTATGCCGCATCTGCTGATCGCTGGCACCACCGGCTCGGGTAAATCGGTGGCCATCAACACTATGATCCTATCTCTGGTCTATCGGCTCCGCCCCGACCAGTGCCGGTTGATCATGGTCGATCCCAAAATGCTCGAACTGTCGGTGTACGACGGCATCCCACATCTTCTGACATCGGTCGTTACCGACCCCAAGAAAGCGGTGGTCGCGCTTAAATGGGCGGTGCGCGAGATGGAGGGCCGCTACAAGAAAATGTCGAAGCTCGGCGTGCGCAATATCGAGGGCTATAATGCGCGCGTCGCCGAAGCTAAGGCAAAGGGCGAAAGACTCACCCGCACGGTCCACACCGGTTACGACAAAGAATCCGGTCAGGCGATCTACGAGAAGGAAGACCTCGAACTCGAACCTTTGCCTTTCCTCGTTGTCATTGTCGACGAGATGGCCGACCTGATGATGGTCGCGGGCAAGGACATCGAAGGCGCAATCCAGCGCCTGGCGCAGATGGCGCGCGCCGCTGGCATCCATGTGATTCTGGCGACGCAGCGGCCGTCGGTGGATGTCATCACCGGCACGATCAAGGCGAATTTTCCGACCCGCATCTCCTTCCAGGTCACGTCCAAGATCGACAGCCGCACAATTCTGGGCGAACAAGGCGCAGAACAGCTGCTTGGGCAAGGCGATATGCTTTACATGGCCGGCGGTGGCCGCATCAGCCGCGTGCACGGACCCTTCGTGTCGGATGAGGAAGTTGAGAAGGTCGTGCGGCATCTGAAGTCACAGGGCACACCTGAGTACCTCGAAGAGGTCACGGCCGGAGGTGACGAAGAGGATGAAAACGGAAACCCGTTGTTCGATTCCACCGGCATGGGTCTCGCTGAAGGCGGCGACCTCTTCCAGCAGGCGGTTGCCATCGTGAAACGCGACCGCAAGGCTTCGACGTCTTACATCCAGCGCCGGCTACAGATCGGATACAACCGCGCCGCCACCATCATGGAGCGTATGGAAGAAGAGGGTATCGTTGGGCAGCCCAACCATGCTGGTAAACGCGAGATCCTGATTCCCGAGGATGGCGGCGAACGCTATTGAGAATCGCGGCCGTCGCGATTAAGCCGGATTTGGCTTGAGGCAAGTGG
>JBATYN010000403.1:0-2908 GCA_049674125.1 Pseudolabrys sp.
GATAATGATGATCTCGGTCCATTCCAGCGGCCAGCCGAGAACAAAGATGATTGCCTGCGAGAGAATCATGAATTGAATGGGCGTCATGTTGAACGACAGCACCCATTGCTCGACCAGCGCCTGCCCGCCGAGGATCGCAAACACGCCGGAGAACAGCGCCGAACCGACGAAAAGCCAGCACACCATCGCGGTAGTCTTGGCCGTCAGGAACACCGCCTGTTTGGTGCGTTCCCAATCCAGCGTTCGCGCCTGGAGCGCCAGCAAGAACGCGCCGGCGGCGCCGACGCCAGCTGACTCGGTCGCGGTCGTGATACCAAACAGAATGACGGCGAGCACGACGACGGTGAGAATGCCGAGCGGCATGGTCGACGAGCTCACGAGCTTCACGATCTCGAGGCGTTCGGCGTCCATCTTGCGGTAGTATTTCACTTGCCACAAAGCGCAGATGGCGGTGATGCCCCAGAACCAATAGTAGAAGCTGGGTGCCGGCCCTTCGCCTGCAGGGGTCGTCCCGCTGGTACTCAATCCGGGCGTACCGAGTTGCTGCAAGCCGGTGACCACGGCTTCGGGTTCTACCTGCTGGTGGATGACGACATACCACCACACGGTGTAGAGCGAACCGGCGACGATCATAAAAGGCACTAGCGCGTACGTCAGGCTCGACAGCAGCATCCAGTAGCTTACGCGTTTGCCATCGGCCTCAATTTGCATTGCCTTGGACGGCGAAACCAGCGCCTTGAGCAGCGCGACGAACGTATTGTGCGCGTAGGCCGCCTGGAGTTTCGGCACCCACGCCGGAATCGGGACTTTCCTCTGCGACTCCGGCAAAGGCGGCGCGATCTTCGGGTTAATCATCGCCCAGCCGACGATGTAGACCAAATACAGGAACGACAGGAAGAAGCCCGGGAACATCGCGGCCGCGTAGAGTTTGACGATCGACTGACCGGCGACCGCCGCATAGACGATGATCATGACCGAGGGCGGAATCAGGATGCCGAGCGTCCCGCCTGCGGTGATGACACCGGAGGCGAGTTTCACATCGTAACCGGCTCGCAACATCGGGTTGAATGCGATGACGCCCATCAGCACCACCACCGCGCCCACCAGGCCGGAAGCAATGCCCCAGAACGTGCAGACAATCAGGGTGGCGACGGCGAGCGAGGCTGGCACGTTCCGGAACGCAAGCTGGATCGAATAGAACATCTTGTCGACGAGTGCACCGCGCTCCATCACATAACCCATTAAGACGAATAACGGGATTGAGATCAGCACGTCGTTGGTCATAGCGCCGTAAGTGCGTTCGACAATCAAATCGAATACCCGGTTGTCGAACCACGGGTGCGACGCGTCGTAAAACGCGATGTAGCCGAAAAACATGCCCAGACCCATCAGCGTAAACGCTGTCGGGAAGCCCATCATGATCACAATCACGATGAGCGAGAGCATCAAAAGCCCGAGTGCCGGATCGCTCATGTATTCAGGTCCCCACCCATGCCGCGTTGGCGCGCGGTCTCGTCGATATGTTGCGCATTTTCGATCGCGATCCGCTTCGACTCTTCGTCGACGTATTCGCTTTTTGCCAGCTGCTGTTCGATGACGTCGATCTCGGCCGCATCCTTCAGACGACTGGGCCATTCGCCCGTCCTGAGGCAGACGACGCAGCGGATGATCTCGGCGACCCCTTGCAACATCACGAAGGCGCCGGCGATCGGGATGATCGATTTGAAGTGATAAACCGGCGGACCGTTCGACGTGACGTTCGAGTGCTCGGCGATACGCCAGGAAATCGAGGCGTAGTCATAGCCGGCGTAAATCAGCGCGGCGATCCCGGGCACGAAAAACACCACGTACAGCACGATATCGAGCGAGGCCTGCATGCGCGGCCGCATGGAACTATAGAGAAAATCGCCGCGGACGTGGGCGTTTTGCGCTAGCGTGTAAGCGCCGCACAACATGAAGAGCGTGCCGTACATCATGTTGTCGACGTCAAAAATCCACGCCGTCGGCATATTCATGATGTAGCGCTTGAAGACCTCGATGCAGACGACAGCCGTCAGCAACAGGATCAGCCAGGCAGCGGTTTTGCCAACCCAGGTACTGATGCCATCAATCGTGTGCAGAACGCTTTGGACGTTCATTTTTTATCGCCATTTGCTGGATAGGAGTTAGCAAGAACAGAGCACCATTCCGTTCCCACCGGAATGGTGCTCTGCCGTTAAGTGCGCCGTTAGATTGGCGATTTCGCGTTCGGACCAAAGTAGTGGTCGAATGCCATTTTGCGCGGTGTGATGTAGTCCTGCTCCCACTGCGTCGCCCGCTTGGCGAACGCGAGCTGCGACGCGATGATCTCCTTGAAGAGTGGGTTCGTGCCCAGATACTTCTTGGTGATCTCATCGTAGAGGTCGAGCTGCGCCTTGAGGATCGAATCCGGCGTCCGATAGAACTTCACCTTGTCCTGCGTTTGCAGGGTGATGTAATCCTGCGAGTTACGGTCTATCGCCTTCCACATCATATCTGCAGACGCGCCTTCGACTGCACCTTCGATAAGTGCCCTCATCTTCGGCGGCAAGGCGTTGAACTTCGTTTTGTTGAAGCTGATCTCCAGTTGCTCGGCGTTCTGGTGGTAGCTCTGCAGCATGCAGATCTTGGAGACATCGGCAAACCCGAGCGCGCGGTCCGATGACGCGTTGTTGAACTCGGCCGCGTCGAGCAGGCCGCGATCGATCGCCGCGACGATTTCGCCGCCCGGGAGTGCGTTGACCGCAGCGCCCATGGCCGTGAACAGGTCAATCGAAATACCGACGGTGCGGTATTTCAGACCCTTGAAATCATCGACGGTTTGCATTGGTTTTTTGAACCAGCCGAGCGGCTGCGAATAGAGCGGCGCATAGGGGAACGACACCACATC
>JBATYN010000404.1:0-9002 GCA_049674125.1 Pseudolabrys sp.
CCGATGTTTGGCGTCGGAGCCAAAGACGTCGCCATCGTTGAAATGTGGAATCGGCGGGCCGAGATCAATTTCTTTTCCAACGTGGCAGCGGTATTTCGCCATACGCATCCGGCGATGAAAGAGCTTGAGGTGCCCCAGGTCGCGGCTTGGGCCGAAGCCAACAGGCCGCGAGTTACTTCGTTTCTGGAGTTGTTGGACCGCGAGCTATCCAACCGCGAGTTCGTGGCGGGCGATCGCTTTACGATCGCCGACATTACGATGCAGGTCGCAGTCGATTTCATGAAGCCGGGGCGGCTTGCAATGCCGGAGGGGGCGAAGAATGTGAAGCGTTGGCACGCGGCGGTATCCGCGCGGCCGAGCGCAAGCGCATGACACCGAAAAATTCAAGCGACTTTTCGGAACAAGACATGCGCAAGGCCAGCGGCCTGTAATCAACGATCGAGCAGGGCGATCAGACTCGACGTGTCCCAACGCTTGCCGCCCATCGCCTGAATCTCGGAATAGAATTGGTCGACGATTGCGGTCATCGGCAGATGTGCGCCGTTTTTGCGCGCCTCGCCGAGGCAAATCCCAAGGTCTTTCCGCATCCAGTCGACGGCAAATCCGAAATCGAATTTATTGGCTGCCATTGTCTTGTAGCGGTTCTCCATTTGCCAGGATTGTGCCGCGCCTTTGGAAATGGTCGCAATCAGCTTCTCGATGTCGAGGCCCGACTTCTTTGCGAAGTGCAATCCCTCCGCCAAGCCCTGAACCAGGCCGGCAATGCAAATCTGGTTGACCATCTTCGATAGCTGCCCCGATCCAGGCGAGCCAAGGAGATTGCAAGCACGCGCGTAGGTCGCGATGACTTTCTCGGCGCGTGCGAAAGGATCGGCCTCGCCTCCGCACATCACCGTGAGCACGCCGTTTTCGGCGCCGGCTTGGCCGCCGGACACAGGCGCATCGATGAAATCAAAACCGCCTTTTTTCGCCGCGGCGTGAAGCTCACGCGCAATTTCTGCGGAGGCGGTGGTGTGATCGACAAAAATCTTTCCCTTGCCCATGCCGGCGAAGGCGCCATTTGCTCCCAGCGTCACTTCGCGGAGGTCATTGTCATTGCCGACGCAAGCCATGACGAAATCCTGTCCTTCCGCCGCGGCTTTAGGTGTGGGCGCAGATTTGCCGCCGTGTTGTTTGACCCATTGTTCGGCCTTGGCGGCGGTGCGGTTATAAACAGTGACCTCGTGTCCGCCCTTGTTTTTCAAATGTCCGGCCATGGGATAGCCCATTACGCCCAGACCCAGAAACGCCACCTTCGCCATCATCCTCTCCTTCAGCAATTTGCTCTTTGTTGCACTTGGCTGGCCGTAGCCTATGCCTATCTGCCAATAGGTCATTGCCGGGGAGGCGCGTCAACCGGTCTCCGTGCGCGCTGCATTGACCGGCCCACGGCCTCGCCTATGGTGACGCCGGGAATAAGGACGAGTGACAATGGCGGTGAGTAAAGAGCAGGTTCTCGCAGCTTTAGCGAAGGTGCCTTCGCCGGGCGGCGTGGCTTTGCCCGACGCTCGCGTGCTTTCCGATGTCGTCGTGTCTGACGGGAAGGTCTTCTTCTCGTTGACGGTGGATGCCGCTGCAGTGAAGGCCTGGGAGCCGGTGCGCAAGGCGGCCGAAGACGCCGTACGCAGCATTCCTGGCGTGGGCTCCGCACTCGTTGCTCTGACGGCTGAACGCGCTGCTAGTTCACCTCGCGCCCCGCAGCCTGCCGCACAACCACAGCCCCGTCCCGCCCATCCTGCCGACCGGGTGCAAACGGGGATTCCCGGCGTCGACGCAGTGATCGCTGTCGCCTCCGGCAAAGGTGGCGTCGGCAAGTCGACCACGGCGGTCAATCTTGCTCTCGGATTGCGGGATCTTGGGCTGAAAGTCGGCATGCTCGACGCCGATATTTATGGGCCGTCATTGCCGAAACTGTTGGCCATTAAGGAGAAGCCGCAGACGATCGGGGGCACTCGTCTCAAGCCGATCGAACGTTATGGACTCACCGTCATGTCGATCGGATTTTTGATCGATGAAGAAACGCCAATGATTTGGCGCGGACCGATGGTGATGTCTGCCATCACGCAAATGTTGCGAGAAGTGGAGTGGGGCAAGCTTGATGTCATGGTTGTCGACATGCCGCCCGGCACCGGCGACGCCCAGCTCACAATGGCGCAGCAGGTGCCACTAAAAGGCGCAGTTATCGTTTCTACCCCTCAGGACCTCGCGTTGATCGACGCGCGACGGGGTGTTGCAATGTTCAAGCGCGTCGACGTGCCTGTACTCGGTGTGGTTGAGAATATGAGCTATTTCCTTTGCCCAAGTTGCGGCACACGTACGGATATTTTTGGACACGGCGGTGCGCAGAAAGAAGCGGAGCGGCTTGGCGTTCCTTTTCTCGGAGGGGTTCCCCTACATATGACAATCCGGGAAAAATCGGACGCTGGCCTTCCAGTCGTCGCAACCGAGCCGGACGGGCCGCACGCCAAAATCTATCGCGAGATCGCAGCAAAGGTGCTCGATCAGATTAAGGGCGCTTCGCGAACCGCGCCGAAAATAGTGATCGAAGCTTGAGGTGCTCTTGAGCGGTTCCAATCGTCGAAAATGTCGTTTAAGCCCGCAAACGCACGACGAATGCGACCAATAGGCGACTTGCGCTCAGGCTGTCGCGGCAGCATTGTGTCGGCACGCCCGGTCGGCGGTTGCCGTTAGGGCGTCCACTTAAATCGGGGGCGATTGGATGGAGACACTAATGAAACGCCGTAATTTTCTTGCTGCTATTGGGGCCGGAGCCGCTGCTGCCGCCGCCACAACAATTGCCAAGCCAGCCATCGCACAATCTTCGCCGACGCTTAAATGGCGGTTGACGGCGAGCTGGCCGAAGTCGCTCGACACACTCTTCGGCGCCTGCGAGACCTTCTCGAAACTGGTTTCTGAAGCGACCGATGGCAAGTTTCAGATCCAGACCTTCGCGGCTGGTGAAATCGTTCCCGGTCTCCAAGTTCTGGACGCGGTCCAGAATGGCACCGTCGAAATGGGCCACAGCGCGCAGTACTACTACATTGGTAAAGACCCGACATGGGCGCTGTTCTGCGCGGTGCCGTTCGGACTCAATTCTCGCCAGCAGAATGCATGGTTCTATGAAGGCGATGGCCAAAAGTTGATCGATGATTTTGGCGCCAAGTTCAATACCAAGTGCCTGCTCATGGGTAATACCGGATGCCAGATGGGCGGCTGGTTCAATAAAGAGATCAAAGAGCCCGGCGACTTCAAAGGCCTGAAGATGCGCATCGGCGGCTGGGCCGGCAAGACGCTCGGCAAGCTCGGTCTCGTCGCGCAACAGCTCGCCGGGGGCGATATCTATCCAGCGCTTGAAAAGGGCACTATCGACGCCGCCGAGTGGGTTGGGCCTTACGACGACGAGAAGCTCGGGTTCTACAAGATCGTAAAGTATTATTACTACCCTGGCTGGTGGGAAGGCGGCACGACCAACCACCTCATGATCAATCTGGCAAAGTGGAACGAGTTGCCGAAGTCGTACCAGGCCATCGTCCAGGCGGCGGCCGGTTACGCCAATGTCCAAGAGCAGGCATCGTACGATTCGCGCAACCCGGCGGCGCTGAAACGCTTGGTTGCCAATGGCGTGCAGTTGCGCCCGTTCAGCCAGTCAATCATGGAAGCCTGTTTAAAGGCGTCGAATGAGGTCAACGCTGAAACTTCGGCGACGAATCCGGACTACAAAAAAGTGTTGGAATCGATGACTGCGTTCAAAAATGACGAATACCTGTGGTGGCAAGTTGCTGAATACGCGTTCGACTCGTTCCAGATCCGCTCCCGGGCGCGCGGATAGTCAGTTTCACGGCGAGTTTGGAGCGAGGGCCGGGCATACCCCGGCCCTTTGCTTTTTGAGGCCACCGCAAGGTCGTCCCACTTTCCAGCCTCCCTGAACCGGTGCAAACTGGTTGTGACCGGTGCGCGGGATCGCAGCCTGAAGCTGTTCCGTGCGGTCCCAGCAAGGGACGCGGAAACAAGTCCGCCAGGCACATAGGGAGGAGAATAAATGAAACGTCGTAAATTTCTACAAGCGGCAGGTCTGGGCCTCGCCGCGACCGCAATCGCCAAGCCTGCGATCGCGCAATCGATGCCGGAGCTTAAATGGAGAATGACCACAAGCTGGCCGAAGTCGCTCGATACGCTCTTCGGCGGGGCCGAAATAATGGCCAAAGCGGTTGGTGAAGCGACTGACAATAAATTCCAAATTCAGGTTTTTGCCGGCGGTGAAATAGTGCCCGCTTTGCAAGTGGTCGACGCGGTGCAGAACGGCACCGTCGAGTGTGGTCATAGCGCGTCTTATTATTACTTCGGCAAGGATCCGACCTTTGCTTTCGGTACGTCTGTCGGATTCGGTCCAAACCAGCGCCTGAATCAGGGATGGTATACTTTGGGTGGGGGCCGGGATGTGCTCAACGAGTTCTACAAAAAGTACAATCAAATTTCCTTTCTCGCCGGCAATACTGGTTGCCAGATGGGCGGCTGGTTCCGCAAAGAGATCAACTCGGTCGAAGATCTTAAGGGTATTAAAATGCGTATCGGCGGGTTTCCTGGCCGCGTTCTCCAGAAGCTCGGCGCGGTTCCGCAACAGATAGCAGGCGGCGACATCTACCCGGCACTCGAAAAAGGCACCATCGATGCCGCTGAATGGGTCGGACCATACGACGACGAGAAACTCGGTTTCTATAAGGTCGCACCGCACTATTACTATCCCGGCTGGTGGGAAGGCGGCTCGATGATTTTTGCCTTCGTCAATCTCGAGAAGTGGAATGCACTGCCGAAGAACTATCAAGCGGTCATCGAGCAGGCGGCGGCTTACGCCAATCAATGGATGGTGGCGAAATATGACCTGGTCAATCCGCCGGCGTTGCGGCGCCTGGTGGCTGGTGGCGCCAAGCTGCATGGATTCTCGCAACCGATTATGGAGGCCTGCATTAAGGCGGCGCATGAGCTCCACGACGAGATTGCCAAGGATAACGCCAACTTTAAGAAAGTGTACGATTCCATGAACGCCTACATGAGGGCCGGCTATGAGTGGTTTCAGGTCGCCGAATTGAACTACGACTCCTTTATGGTTCGGCACAACAAAGCCTGATCATCCTGACCAAAGAAAACCCCTGAGCCGAAGCTCCGGGGTTTTTTATTGTCGAGATTTATTGTTGCTTGCTACTTGGGTGGCGAACTGAAATCGAAGGGCGGAAGATCAATTTGCGGAATTTCGATATTCACTTTATTCGGGTCAATGCCTGTACCGGCGCCTTTGTAATGCATCACCATGGCCGGGAACAGGATTACCAATAGCACCATCATCACCTGAATTGCCACGAACGGCACCGCACCCCAGTAGATCTGACCGGTGGTTACGCCTTCTGTGCGTTTTCCGCTGACACGATCGATGAAGGCATCCTTGGGAGCGACGGAACGCAGATAAAATAGCGCGAAACCAAATGGCGGGTGCATGAATGATGTTTGCATGTTCACGCCGAGAATGACGCCGAACCATATCAGGTCGATACCAAGGTGTTCGGCCGCCGGTCCAAGCAACGGAATAACGATGAAGGCGAGCTCGAAAAAGTCGAGGAAGAAGGCGAGTACGAAGACAAAAGCGTTGACGAAGATCAGGAAGCCGATCTGTCCGCCGGGCAATGATGTCAAAAGATTTTCGACCCAGAGATGCCCGCTCACCCCGTAGAATGTGAGGGAAAACACCCGCGCGCCGATTAGAATAAATACCACGAAAGCGGACAGTTTGGCAGTGGATTCCGTTGCTTGTCGGACCAAATCCCACGTCAGGCGGCGTTTGAGTGCACCGAGGATCAGTGCGCCGGTGGCGCCCATGGCGCCGCCCTCGGTCGGCGTTGCGACGCCGATAAAGATAGTGCCAAGCACCAGAAAGATCAGGAATAAGGGCGGGACCATCACGAAGGTGGTCTGTTGTGCGATGTGCGAAAGGAAGCGGTAACCTAGGTAGCGATTGGCAACCCAATTAACGACGGCGACGGCGAAGGCGAACAGAATGCCATAGAACATACTCAGCACAACGAAATCGGCGCCGTGAGTCGCCGAATTCCGCATCATCAGCCAGCCGAAGACACCACTTGCGATCGTAAGCACAGCGAGGGACGTAAGGCCACGCGCCCCGCTTGGCTCCCGGAACCCGATCGCGTCTGCTGGTAAACCGGGCGTCGCTTTTGGGAATAGCAGCGTGACGATGAAGATATAGAATGCGTAAAGGCCGGCGAGCACTATGCCGGGGATGAAGGCGCCTTCGTACATATCGCCGACCGAGCGGCCTAATTGGTCAGCCATCACGATTAATACGAGTGAAGGCGGTATGATTTGCGCCAGAGTGCCGGAAGCGGCAATCACGCCGCTGGCCACCCGTCGGTCATAACCATAGCGTAGCATGATCGGAAGCGAGATCAGCCCCATCGAAATCACAGAGGCGGCAACCACACCTGTAGTTGCGGCAAGCAACGCGCCAACAAAGACGACGGCATAGGCAAGGCCGCCACGCACGGTTCCAAACAACTGCCCAATGGTGTCGAGCAAGTCCTCGGCCATGCCTGACCGTTCGAGCACCAAGCCCATAAACGTAAAGAATGGAATTGCGAGCAATGTGTCGTTGCTCATCACCCCATAGATGCGTTCAGGTAGTGCTTGCAAGAAGTCAGGGACAAACAGGCCAAGCTCAATACCGATAATCGCAAAGAGCAGGCCAACCGCTCCTAGCGAGAACGCCGCCGGATAGCCGAGCAGCAGAAACAGTACCAGCGCCACAAACATAATCGGCGCCATATTTTGAATGATGAACGCTTCCATTCGAAACTCCCCGCCCAGTTCCGTTTAATGCTTCTCGATTGCTTCGATGATGTGTTCGACCTCGGCTTCGAGGGCATGGACCTGCGTAGCATGTGGGTCGGGGATGAGGTTACGCATGACGGCAATGCGTTTGATCAGTTCTGAGAGTCCTTGCACAAGGAGGAACGCAAATCCGATCATGATCAACGACTTTGCGGGCCATTGCGGAAGGCCGCCTGCATTTCCGGATTGTTCATTGATAGCGAGGGACCTGTAGAAGAATGGAATGCCGGTAATCGTCATGATGAGACAGAGCGGCAACAGAAAGAACGCGTGTCCAATGACGTCAATCGAATTACGCACGTTCTTGGGCAATAAGTTGTTCACGATATCGATCCGGATATGTTCATTGGCAAGCAATGTCCACGGCGAGCACAATAAAAACACCATGCTGAAAAGCACCCACTGCAATTCCAGCCACGAGTTCGATGAGGTATCAAAAATTTTGCGCACAGTGGCGTTGGCAGCCGAAACGAGTACGGCCGCCAGGATGAGCCACGCTATTCGCTTTCCGAGCCATGTGGTGACAGCGTCGATTGCCCGAGTCACCGGCAGCAATGCCGTCAGCAATGCATCCAGACCGCTCACTTGACTACTCCCCTCTAACCGGCTCCACCAGCCGGCATTATTATTATTGTTTGCGCCCGTCGCTTGGCCATGCGGCCACGCCCGCCACCTTAATCCGATGCTTCTATGTGGCGTCAATGGAGAATTTGGTAGAATGACCGGATACAGACCCAATAGGCTACATGGGCGATAGCGGCCGCGCGCCCAAGGACGCCTTAACCCTGTCGCCCCGCAATGACCTAATGTGTAGACCCCCCGGCTGACGGGCCAAGGGTCCAAAACCGTGCTGCTTGCTGGAGATCCATGTGTCCCTCGGCCCGCCGTGTCGGGGCAGGCGGTAGGCTGCCCAGAATCGTCCGGCTAGCCGCCCGTCATGCTCATATGGCGCGGCAACGCGGCGCCCTTGTGCCGGCGATCGATCACGAAATCATGCCCTTTGGGCTTGCGTGTGATCGCCTCATCGATGGCCGCATGGAGACGTACATCACTTTCCGAGGCGCGCAGCGGGCTGCGGAGGTCGGCAGCATCGCTTTGGCCGAGGCACATATACATCGTGCCGGTGCACGTGATGCGCACGCGGTTGCAAGATTCGCAAAAATTGTGAGTCAGCGGCGTGATAAAGCCAAGCCGCCCGCCTGTCTCCTTCACGCGCACATAACGCGCCGGGCCGCCAGTATGATATTCAATATCTTCCATGGTGAATTGCTCGGCGAGCCGAGCCCGTACGATCGACAGCGGCAAATATTGAGTGAGGCGGGATTCATCGACGTCACCGAGCGGCATGACCTCGATCACGGTGAGATCCATCCCGCGCCCGTGAGCCCATTCGAGGATCCCGGCAATCTCATCTTCGTTTACGCCCTTAAGTGCGACAGCATTGATTTTGATTTGTAGGCCGGCTGCCTGCGCTGCATCGAGCCCTGCGATAACCTTTTCTAAATCGCCCCAACGTGTGATCGCTCTAAATTTTTCGGGGTTGAGCGTATCGAGCGAAACGTTGATGCGTTTGATGCCGTTTGCCTTGAGCTCGGAAGCATATTTTTCCAGCTGCGAACCATTTGTGGTCAGCGTAAGCTCTTGGAGCGCGCCACTCGCGAGATGACGCGACAGAGAAGACACGAGCGTCATGATGCCGCGCCGCACCAGCGGTTCGCCGCCGGTCAAACGCAACTTCGTTACGCCCTTCGCGACAAATGCGCTGCAAAGCCGGTCGAGTTCCTCGAGGCTCAAGAGGTCAGCCTTCGGCAGAAACGTCATGTGTTCCGACATGCAGTAGACGCAGCGGAAGTCACACCGGTCTGTCACCGATACACGCAAATAGGTGATGGCGCGTTGAAACGGATCGATCAGCGCGTTCGGCTTTTGACTGGCGCGATCAAGTGTGGAGCTGCTGGCGAGCGCCATGCGTCGTTTCCCACCTATCGAACCCTGCGGCCCGGTTGAACTCATATAGGAATTCTGGCCAGTATTGGCCATAGCGTCCAGCCGCGCCTACACGCGTGCAA